>JAYTTR010000228.1:0-7675 GCA_043744935.1 Gemmatimonadaceae bacterium | reverse complement strand
GCTACGCGGACTGACGTTCCACATTCTGGAGGCGTGATGAAAGACGGCGTTCGTATCGCCGTTGTTGGTACTGGTGCCATTGCACAACTCACGCACATCCCGGTGCTGTCGAAGTTGCGCGGCGCTTCGCTGGTGGCACTCTGTGACAACGATGCGGCGAAGGCGCGCGCGTTGGCGGATCGTTTCGGCGTACCCGACGTTTTCACCGACTTCGAAGAATTACTGGAATCGGACGAACTCGATGCCGTGGTCATTGCAACGCCCAATCATCTGCACGAGCCGCACGTGCTCGCGGCGCTGAAGGCGAAGTTGCATGTGCTTTGTGAACGCCCGTTATCACTCACCGTGCGCGGCGTTGAACGCTGCATCGCGGCGGCAGCAAAGGCGGATCGCTGCCTGGTGGTTGGACACAATCATCGCTTTCGCACCGACGTGCAGGCACTCGATCAGTTCATTCGCAACGCGGAGCTCGGGCAACTGACCTCTATTCGAGCCGGCGCGCTGCATTTCAAGCGCAATGCGGACGGATGGCGCAATCGCCGCGCCGAGGCGGGCGGTGGTGCGTTTCAGGAGCATGGGTTTGCGCTGCTCGATCTCGCCCTGTGGCTCACAGATTCACCAGCGCCCGTGCGCGTTTCGGCATCGATGCGTCGTGGTCGCGCTGTCGCTGCGGTCGAGGACTCGATGCAGGTGCTGCTCGAGTGCGATAACGGATTGACGATCAGCTTTGATGTATCGTGGTCGTACGTTGGTGATGAAGATCGCTGGTGGTTTGAAACGCACACGACGCGTGGGTCAGCGCGCCTCGCCCCGTTGCGCGTGCAGAAAGAATTGAACGGCCGCGCGGTCGATGTGTCGCCGTCGGGTGCCGCTGCTCGCGAGAGTCCGTTTCTGCAGAGCTATCGTGCCGAGATTGCGCACTTTCTCGCGGTGATGCAGGGCGTTGTGCCGTACGAGTTGCCCAACGATCAAGTGTTGGTGCATCGCGTGCTTGAGGCGATCTATCGTGCGGCGGACGACGGGAAAGAGATTCGTTTCTGATGTGGCGCGTTTGGCGTGCGCTGGCCGTTGGAGTGGCATGCCTCGCGAGCGTCTCGGCGCGCGCGCAATCGGCTGACAGCGCGCCACCGCCGCCGGGTGTTTCTCCATCGCTCGATAGCGCGCGCGCGGTGCGCGGCGCGCGCATGAGTGTCGTGATGTACACGTACGGACCGGGCAACGAAGTCTTTGAGCGATTTGGCCATATTGCGTTAGCCATTCGCGACAGTGCAACCGGCGAGGATGTGGCCTTCAATTGGGGCATATATGATTTCACGCAGCCGCACTTTTTGGTGAATTTTCTGAGCGGCGACACGAAGTATTGGATGGCGGGCTACCGCGTAATGGATTTCAATGCGGTGTATGCGCGCGACGATCGGTCAATTCGCATGCAGACGCTTTTTCTTCCCGCGATTGAACGTGCGGCGCTGTTTGACTATGTCGCGTGGAATGCTGCCGACGCTCATAAATATTATCGCTACGATTATTACGGCGATAATTGCTCGACGCGCATTCGGGACGTGCTGGATCGCGTGCTGGGCGGACAATTGCGTACCGCCTTCAGCAATCCTGGCAGCGGTCGCACGTGGCGTGGTGAGACGGCGCGCATCACGGCCAGCGATTGGCCGGTCTATGCGGGCATCGAAATCGCTCTTGGTCGCAACGCCGACCACGTGTTGACACGCTGGGAAGAGGCGTTCTTGCCGCAGTTGCTGGCGGACCATCTCACATCGCTCGTGTTGCGTGATCAGTATGGTGGGCGCTTCAAGCTGGTGATGCGTGACAGCATGCTGCGCACAGCCAATCGCGTCCCGCTGCCCACCGAAGCCCCGTCGCGACTCATTCCCGCACTGCTGCTGGGTTTGACACTGGCCGGATTGATTGCCGCAATGGCCGACATGAAACGCCGGGCCGCGCGCATCGCGTTGTCGACGATTATCGCCGTGTGGTATGGTGTTGGTGGCGTGCTCGGCACCCTGCTCTTGCTCGCCGCGACCGTCACCAAGCATGCACCGTACATGGGGTCGAATATCACGTTGCTCCAACTGCATCCGCTGTTGTTGGTCGCGGCGGTCGTCGTACCAGTCGCTGTGTACCGCGCCGTGCGCAGTCGCGCTGCGCTTGGTGTGAGCGTCACGGTTGCACTGCTGGCGGCATGCGGCGCACTGTTGCAACTCTTGCCGGCGTTCGCGCAACACAGTGGAGTAGTGCTCGCGGTCGCGCTGCCGGTGCATGCGGCGATTGCCGTGGCCGTGTGGCGCATAAAGTACGTGTTATGATCGCGGTTGGCATTGATGTTGGTGGCACGTTTACCGATCTGGTGACGATCACCACCAGCGGTGGTATTCGCGCTACCAAGGTTTTGACCAGTGCATCGGATCGCGCGGCCGGCGTGCTCGTAGCGACGGATGCGGCGTCACTCGTGCCGCACGACATCGCGTTCATCGCGCACGGCACCACGGTCGTCACGAATCTCTTGCTCGAACGTCGTGGCGCGCGCGTGGTGGCGTGTACCACGGCGGGCTTCACCGATGTGCTGGAGTTGCGACGTCAGGAGCGCGCATCACTGTACGATCTCACCAAACACCATGCGCCTCCGCTTGTGGCGCGTACCGACGTCATCGGCGTGCGCGAGCGCATTGTACCAGAGGGTGTGTTGCTCGCGCTCAGCGAAACGGCAATCGACGAAATTGTCATGGCCGTGTGCGCGCTGCAACCGGAAACTGTAGCGATCACGCTGTTGCATGCGTACGCCGACGCCTCGCACGAATTGCGTTTGCAGGATGCACTCCAACGCGCGCTGCCAACGTGCGATGTGATCTGTTCGCATGCGGTGCTACCAGAAATTCGCGAGTACGAACGCATGGCCACCACCGTGGCCGAAGCGTACGCGCGCCCCGCCGTGCGTCGCTATCTACACACACTCGGCGAACGACTTGCGCAGCGCGGATTGCCGGCGCCGCGCGTGATGACATCGGCGGGTGGTACGTTGTCGGCCAAAGAAGCGGCCGTCCATGCGGCTTCGCTTGCGCTCTCGGGTCCAGCGGGTGGCGTTACCGGTGCGGCGGCCGTGGTCCGCGCGCTGGGGTTCACGCGCGCATTGACGATCGATATTGGTGGCACCAGCGCTGATGTTGGCCTCATTGAAGACGGTGAGCCGCTGGTTGAACGCGGCGGAGCGGTTGCGGGCGTCCCCATCGCGCTACCTCGCGTGCTCGTGGAGGCCGTTGCGGCTGGCGGTGGGAGCATTGGGTGGATTGACGCCGGCGGTGCCTTACGCGCGGGCCCAGAGAGTGCCGGTGCCTCGCCGGGACCCGCCGCGTACGGCACCGGCGGCGTGCGACCGACCGTCACTGATGCCCACGTTGCACTCGGCCACGTGGCGTCGGGAACGTGGAGCGGCGGTGTCACGATCAATGCGGCATTGGCCAATGCGGCGATGGCAACGTTGGCCGCACCGTTGGGTGTGACCGTCGAGCGTGCATCGTTGGCGTTGATTGCGACGGCTGATGCAACAATGGCACGCGCGCTGCGGCGTGTGTCGGTCGAACGTGGGGTGGATCCGCGAAGTGCCGTGCTCGTCGCGTTTGGCGGCGGCGGTCCGTTGCACGCGTGTGGCTTGGCCGAACGATTGGCGATGACACGCATTGTCATTCCGCCGCACGCCGGCGTGTTGAGCGCGGTTGGATTGGCGTTGGCACCAGAGCGACGCGAAGGCCTTGCCAGTTTGGTATCGCGCACGGAGGCACTTACGTCAAACACACTCGGTGTGCTGCTCGAACAGGAAGCGGCGCGATTGCGTGGCCGAGATGGCGACGCGCTGACGGCGCGTTGGTGGGCGCGATCGCGGTATGAAGGACAGGGCTATGAAGTCGACATTCCTATCATCGTTGGTGACGATGGTGCCGTGATCGCACAACGCTTTGTTGACCGACATCAGATGCGGGCGGGGTTCACACTAGATCGCGCGGTTGAGTGTATCAGTGTGCGCACTGCACTCGTCGGCGCACCGTGGCCAGTGCAGTTTGTGCGTCCCGAACGGCTCGGTGCGGAGCCTGCGACAGATGCCGACGATGGATGCGTTGTTGAACGTACGGTGATTGGCCCGGCAGTGATACGATTGCCCGATGCCACGTTGTACGTCGCGACTGGATGGACAGCGCGCGCATTGTCGATTGGTGGCTGGATGCTGGAAACATCGTGACGGCACTACGCGATGATCGCGGTCCGCGTATTGTTGGCGCTGCGGTCTTGCCGTTACTCCCGCGTGAAGGACCGGTATACGTGCTGTTACTTGGTGAAGCACCGGGCCCACGTGGTGCCGATAAAAGTGGCGTGCCGTTTTTTGGTGACGCCGCAGGAAAGCATTTGTATGCGGTACTGCGACGGATGCACGCAGTCGCGTTACCGGCGAGTATCGATGCACTCCCGTGGGACGGCGCTACGTTTGCGGCGGCTGGACTCGCGCCAGTTGCGCGCGGTGTGGCGCTCGGCAATGCCTTTGATCGTTGTCCAACGGAAAACGGCACAACGTTTCGGGCACCCAACCGTGCGGAACTTGAAGGGGAAGAGAATATTTCACGGTTGACGCGGGAACTCGTCATGCTGCGCGCGCGGGGCTTACGAGGAATTGTTACGCTAGGACGCGTGGCCATGAAAACGATGGATGTCCTGCTAACGCGTACGCCGATGGATGGACTTGTGCGACGGGCGATGGCGCATCCGTCGGCGCAAGGCTTGCTGTCCATGGCGCCCGATCGCGGGCGTGGTGCGAAGATGGTGGACTTGATTGATGCGTGGCAGGCCAAGTGCGAGCAGGCCATCATCGACGCCGGATTTGTTGCCGTCGATCAGGAGGTGCGCTCATGAGCAACGAACACGCGACACTGTTTGACGCGCTTGAGTTGACGGTGTTTTCCCAAAGCGTCGCGATGCTTGCGGAAGAGATGGGCACGTTACTCGAACGGAGTGCCATCTCACCGAATATCCGTGAGCGTCGCGATGCGTCATGCGCATTGTTTGACGCGAGCGGGCGCATGGTGGCGCAAGCGGCGCACATTCCGGTCCATCTTGGCGCGATGCCCGAGTCGGTCGCTGCGGTGCGCGCACGTGATGCGCAGCCGCGCGATTTGTTCTTGCTTAACGATCCGTCCTTTGGCGGCTCGCATTTGCCCGATCTGACGATGGTCGAGGTCATCGCCGATCCGGATGATGATTCGCGGATCATCGGATATGCCGCGGTGCGCGCGCATCATGCGGATGTTGGCGGCATGAGTCCGGGCAGTATGCCGTTTGGTGCGACGGAGCTCTACCAGGAAGGCTTGATCGTGCCACCAGTGCGTCTGGAGATTGGCGGTGTTCCGCAGGTTGATGTGATGCGCCTTGTGCTCGCGAACGTTCGTGTGGCGGCCGAGCGGGAGGGTGATTTGCGCGCGCAGCGTGCGGCGTGTGCTGCCGGGCGTGATGCATGGCAGCTGTTGTACCGGCGACTTGGCGCGGCGCAATTGGGCCACGCGATTGATGCGTTGTTGAATTACACGGAGCGTCGTGTGCGTGCGCGGCTCGCGTTATTGGATGGCGCAGAGGGGCGGGCCGCTGATGTACTGGAGAGCGATGGCGTGAGCGACGCGTCCATTCCAGTCGTGGTGCACGTCCGCATTGCGGACTCGCTCCTGCATCTCGATTTCACCGGAACATCACCCGCGGTGCGTGGCAACGTGAACGCACCGCCGGCCGTTGCACGTGCGGCGGCGGTGTTCGTGCTGCGCGTGTTGTGCGATGATGACGTGCCGGTGAACGATGGCGTTGCGCGGGCATTGCGCATTGTCATGCCGGACGATTGTGTGGCGAACGCGAAGAGTCCGAGCGCCGTGGCGGCGGGCAACGTGGAGTTATCGCAGCGCATTACCGATGTGTGTTTTGCAGCGTTGGCGCAAGCGGCGTCGTCGCTTGGTGTGCCTGATTTGCCGATACCGGCGGCGGGGCAGGGCACCATGAACAACGTGACGCTTGGCGCATCGGGTTGGAGTTTTTATGAAACGTTGGGTGGCGGTCAGGGGGCAAGCGTGCGCGCGCACGGCCCTGATGCAGTGCACGTTGGGATGAGCAATACGCGCAACACGCCCGTTGAATCGCTAGAGCGCGCATATCCGTTGCGTGTCGTGGAATATTCGGTGCGACGCGGCAGTGGCGGTGTTGGTGCGCATCACGGTGGCGACGGTGTGGTGCGTCGATACGAAGCGCGCGTGACCTGTACTGCAACACTATTGACCGAGCGCCGTCGTGTCGCGCCGCCGGGTGCCGTTGGCGGCGCAGACGGTGCGCCCGGTCGCAATTTACTGAATGGCACTGTGTTGCCAGCCAAATGTCGTGTGACGATGCAACCGGGCGACGTGCTGACGATTGAGACGCCGGGTGGCGGCGGATACGGGATAGGGATGAGGGGGTAGGGCTTAGGGACTACCCTGATCCCTACCCCCCTCATCTCCAATCTCTAATCCCTATTTCGCGACAGGTGCCACTTTCGGATCCACCAACGGGCGTCGCTGCTTCAAATGGTCTTCCATCTGCAAGCGTGGCACACCGTCTTTCAACCAATCCGGAGCTGGTTGATCGCGCAGGAATGTGTCGAACCATTCGGTCATGCGCAGGTTGTAGTCCTTCTGATTTGCCGGTCGTGCGAGTCCGTGGTTTTCACCGACGTATTCGAGAAGCACCACATCTTTGCCCAACTGGCGGAGATGGTTGTAATAGGTGATGCCTTGATTGAAATCCACTGCACCATCACGATCGTTATGCAGGATCATGAACGGAATGTTCAAATTTTGCGCAAAGTTCTGCGGTGAGTTGCGCATATATGCGTCGGGGACGTCGTTCGGTCCGCCAGTAAACCGGCCTTGGCTCGAGATGAAAATCGATGCGTCGGTAGTACCCGTATTCCAATACATCGAACCAAACATCGACACCATGTCGGTGAGTGGCGCGCCAGCAACGGCCGTCTTGAAAATGTTGGTTTGCGTGGTGATGAATGTGGTTTGATACCCACCCCAACTATGGCCTTGCAAGCCAACGCGTGCCGTATCGATCATGCCCGTCGCAATCGCTGCCTTCACTGCAGGCACAACGCACCACACCGCCGACCGACCCGGATCGTTCACGTGATAGACAATATCGGGCTTGAGAAATGCGTACCCGCGCGACGTGTACACGCTGGGATTGGAATAGCGCGTTGCGTTTGGCTCCGTGTAGACGTTGAACTCCTGGCTCAGCTTTTCGTAAATGTACGTGAGCATCGGATATGTTTTGCCTTGCTCATAGCCAGCCGGGAGATACAACACCGCCTGATGCTTGCCGCCGCCGTTCTCGCACTCATAGTTGATGAGCTTCGCGCCGGGTGTCCACGCAATGTCCTTCTGCTGCGGATTTGCGTCAGTGAGACGACGTTCGTTTTTCAATCCATCGTCGGCCGCGTAAAAGTCGGGATATTTCACGACGGACTGCCGCGCATACACCCAGGTGTTGCCGTCACGCGCTTTGCGATAGTCCACTTTCGCATCTTCCCACGCAATGGTCTTCACGCCGCCCTTGAGCGCGTCCACTTGCACGAGCCCTTCCTTCTTCGTCCACTCGCCGTACG
>JAYTTR010000227.1:0-2003 GCA_043744935.1 Gemmatimonadaceae bacterium | reverse complement strand
TGCGCGATCGCGGCGGCAAACTGTGGGCGGTGGGTACAACCAGTGTGCGCACGCTCGAATCGGCCGCTGATGCATCGGGACGCATCCAACCGATCAGTGGCGGCACCAACATTTTTCTCCGACCTCCATATCAATTTCGCGGTGTTGATCATCTCATCACGAATTTTCATCTGCCGCGGTCCACACTGCTAATGCTCCTTGCGGCCTTCGCGGGTTACGAACAAACGATGCATGCCTATCGCACGGCGGTGGCTGAGGCATATCGGTTTTATTCGTATGGCGATGCGATGTGCGTGGTATGAGCGCGTGACCGCTTTTTCATTTCACCTCACGCACCAATCGGGCGCGGCACGCGCTGGTCACTTCGTTACGCCACACGGCGTCGTTGAAACGCCGCAGTTCATGCCGGTCGGAACGCTGGCGTCGGTGAAAGCACTGGATCCCGACGATTTGCATCGGCTCGGTGCGACGATGATTCTCGCCAACGCATACCACCTGCACCTTCGGCCCACAGATGACACCATCCGTGCGATGGGCGGCTTGCATCGCTTCATGGCGTGGGACAAGCCCATTCTCACGGACTCGGGTGGCTTTCAGGTTTTTTCGCTGGAAGGGCTTCGCACTATCGAAGAAGACGGCGTCGAGTTCAAAAGTCATCTCGATGGGTCACTGCATCAATTCACGCCAGAATCCGTCATGCGCATTGAGCGCAACCTGGGCGCGGACGTGATCATGCAGTTCGACCACGTCGTGCCGGGACAATCGGCCGAACCGCTCGCACGCGAGGCGATGGAACGGAGCATTCGATGGTTGGCGCGCTGCCAATCTGAATTTGAACGTTTGCAGCGTGACGATCCTGATGCACCAACGCCCCATCAAGCGCTCTTTCCGATTGTACAAGGCGGCATCCACGCCGACCTCAGGCACGCCTCGTGCGAAGCAATCCGTAGCAGTGGCGATTGGATCGGCGTTGGCATTGGCGGTCTGTCGGTTGGCGAAGCAAAACAGGACATGTACGCGATGCTCGATGTTGTAAATGAGGCACTCCCAACCGACCGCCCGCGATACCTCATGGGCGTCGGTTTTCCGGAAGACCTCGTGGAAGGCGTGGCGCGCGGCGTCGACGTGTTTGATTGTGTCGCGCCGACGCGCATGGGTCGGACCGGTGCGTTTTTTACGAACACCGGTCGACGAAACATCAAGAACTCCACGTTTCGCCTCGACCCGGCACCACTCGACGATGCATGTACGTGCGTCGCGTGCACCCGGTTCTCCCGCGCCTACCTGCGCCACTTGTTCGTGACGGAAGAGCTGCTCGGACTCCGCCTCCTGAGTCTCCACAATGTACATTTCCTTGTCGCACTCATGCGCGACGCACGGGCCGCCATACAAGGCGGCACGTTTGAGGGCTGGAGTCGCGACTGGCTCGCCCGCTATCACTCCCGATTGGCCACGACATGACCGTTCCAGTTCTCGCCAGCCTCGCCGCGCTTCAGTTGCCAGGCAATCAGATCACCTCCATGATTTTCATGTATGGTGCGATCTTCGCGATCTTCTACTTCGTCCTCATTCGCCCGCAGCAAACACAGCGGAAGAAACGCGATGCGCTGTTGCTTACGCTCAAACGTGGCGACGAAATTGTGACCACCGGCGGGATCATCGGCGAGGTCGTGTTCATCGCGCAACAATCAAAAGACGGCGAGTCGCTCACGTCCATGGCGGATCGCATCACTATCAAGTCGGGTGAATCTCGACTCGTGATCGAACGCGGCCGCATCGATCGTGTGCTGACCGCGCCCGTCGCCTCAGCCTGATTCGTCCGTGTCTCTGCTCGACATTCACGTTCTCGGTTCGCCCATCCTGCGGCAGGAAACCGAGCGCATCTCCACGATCACTCCGGAGCTGCGACGCCTCATCGATAACATGTTCGAAACGATGCACGCGGCCAAAGGTGTTGGACTCGCAGCGCCGCAAATCGGGCGAAGGGAACGCCTCGCCGTCGT
>JAYTTR010000226.1:0-7679 GCA_043744935.1 Gemmatimonadaceae bacterium | reverse complement strand
ATTGCGCGGTAGGTCGTGAGCTTGCCACCCGTCACGCTGACCAATCCATCGGCGTTGTGCGAAATGGCGTGCTCGCGTGATGCCGAGTGCGCGCTGTGCGAACCTGCGCGTAGCGCGGCCAGCGGGCGGATGCCAGACCATGCGGAGATCACGTCGTCGAGCGTGAGTCGCGCATTTGGAAATCGTGCGTTTACGGTGTGCAGTAGATACGTCACTTCAAGCTCTGTGGCACGGATGTCATCCGGGCCGCGCCGGGCGGGTCGCTCTGTCGTACCGATGATCGCATGCGCTCCTGCCGGCAGCACGAAAAGCACGCGCCCGTCGTTTGGCGAGAGTAATGTGACCGCATCATTATTGCCCAGGCGATGACGCGGTACCGCGATGTGCGCACCCGCAGATCCAAGTACGTGATGTGACGGTGGCGCGCCGGTCAATGCTGACGTTGCGTCGCTCCATGGGCCAGTGGCGTTCACCACGACACGCGCGCGCACGGTAAACGATGCACCGGTGAGCGCGTCAATCGCCGCGACGCCTGTGAGTCGTGTACTTGCCGCGCCGCTACGCACGCCACCCACTACCGAGACATGATTGACCACGACCGCGCCGGCCTCGCGCGCAGCGATGGCGCTGGCCAGCGTCAATCGCGCATCATCGGTTGCGGCGTCCCAGTACCGTGCGCCACCAACCAATCCGTCCACATCAAGCGCGGGTTCAAGTGCCAACACTTCGTTTTTTTGAAGTGCACGATGTCCCTTCACGTTGCGAAACAGTGCGAGCGCATCGTACAACGTGAGTCCTGCCCGCAACTTCCACATCGGAATGCGCGCACCTTCGTACACGGGCCACGTGAACGCCAATGGTCGCACAAGATGGGGTGCGAGTTCGAGCAGCACATGACGCTCGCGACTGGATTCAAAGACAAGCGAGAAATGTCCGTGCTCGAGATACCGCACGCCGCCATGCACCAGGCGCGAGGACCGGCTTGACGTACCACTCGCAAAATCGTCGCGTTCGAGCAACGCCGTTCGCAGACCAGCCAACGCCGCTTCACGCGCGACGCCTGCTCCAGTGATGCCGCCGCCAATAATCACGACATCAAATAGATCGTCCGCCAACGCACGCACGGACACTTCGCGCGCGGCCACCGCAATCGGACCACGCGCCGCCAAACGTTCGGCAGTCGTACTCGGCGGCACGTCGGCCGGGGGCGGGGAAGAGAGTTCCTGCATGTCCGCAGAAATGCGTGCGAAACGTGCATGGCGCCAGTAGCGAATGCTGGCTTGTTGCACAGATACATCCTGCCAGTGGGCGAAACGAGCGTTACCTTCTGTCATGCCCACCTTCGGAAATGGTCGACGCGTTGCCATCGTTGCTGGTGTGCGCACACCGTTCGCGCGTGCTGGCAGCGTCCTGAAAGAGCTCACCGCGATCGATTTGGGTCGTGCGGCCGTTGCCGAGTTGATGCAGCGCAGCGACCTCGATGGTGCGTTGGTGGATGTGTTGGTGTTTGGCACGGTCGTGCAGGCGGTGATCGCTCCAAACATCGCGCGAGAAGTCTCGCTCCTGCCGCATTTTCCGAAAACATTGCAAGCGTATACCGTCGGGCGTGCGTGCGCATCGGCCAACCAGGCCATCACGGATGCGGCTGATCAAATCGCGCTGGGTCACGCGCACATTGCCGTGGCCGGTGGTGCAGAGTCACTTACGCAGGTGCCCATTTTACATTCGCGCGGCATGAGTGATGTGCTGGTGGCGGCGTCGAAAGCCAAGTCGATGTCGCAACGTCTCGCCATTTTCGCCAGGCTGCGTCCGAAAGATTTTATACCAATCACGCCGGCCATTGCGGAGCCAAGTACAGGTGAAACAATGGGGCAGTCGGCTGACAAGATGGCGAAGCTCAATGGAATTTCGCGCGAGGCGCAGGACCGCTATGCATTGGGCTCGCATCAGAAGGCGGTTGCAGGAACAGCAGACGGCAGATTGACCGACGAGATTGTGGCGATCGCCACGCCGCCCGCCTTCGAAATGCTGACAAGTGACAACGGCATTCGTCGTGATACCACGTACGAGGCATTGGCCGCGCTCAAGCCCGCATTTGACCGCCAATACGGCTCTGTGACGGCCGGAAACGCGTCGCCGCTCAGCGACGGTGGAGCGGCTATTTTGTTGATGTCCGAAGAGCGTGCGTTGGCACTCGGGTATACACCGATGGCGTTCATCAAGTCGTATGCGTATGCCGCTGTCGATCCTGGCGAACAACTGTTGCAAGCACCAGTGCTTGCGGTGCCCGTTGCGTTGCAGCGTGCGGGTCTCACGCTGGCTGATATCGATCTGGTGGAGATGCACGAAGCATTCGCGTCCCAGGTGTTGAGCAACATTCAAGGACTCGCGTCCAAAGCGTGGGCGGCACGGGCAGGCTTCCGCGAAGCGACGGGCGACATTGACCTTGCGCGGCTCAATGTGATGGGTGGATCGCTCTCCATCGGCCATCCATTTGGCGCAACGGGTGCGCGCGTGCTGACGACGTTGTGCAACGAACTCGCGAGACGCGGTGGACAGTTTGGCATGCTCACGGTGTGCGCGGCTGGCGGGATGGGCCACGCCATGATCGTGGAGCGCACATGAGCGATGTACCGTTTGTCGACGCCACATTTGCCGACATGACGGTTGGTCTTGCCATGACGGTGCACGATGGCGTTGCCATTATTGCGTACGACCAACCAATGTCGCCAGTGAACACATTGAATACGCGCGTTGCGCCTGTGTTGGAACAACTCCTTGCGGTGATCGAAGGCGACGCGCGGATCACGTCGGTCGTGATCGTCAGCAGCAAGACGGATAGTTGGATTGCTGGAGCCGATATCCAGGAACTGTCGAGCGTAACAACGGCAGCACTCGGAGAAGCCATGTCGTGCGGTGGACAGCAGTTGCTGGAACGACTTGCCGCATTGTCCAAGCCGACAGTGGCCGCCATTCATGGGGCGGCGTTGGGCGGCGGTCTTGAAATCGCGTTGGCCTGTCGTCATCGCATTGCCAGCGATCATCCCAAAACGATTTTCGCGCTGCCGGAAGTGCAATTAGGGCTTATTCCGGGCGCCGGTGGCACGCAACGGTTGCCGCGCATCATCGGGTTGCGGTTGGCGCTGGACATGATTCTGACGGGCAAAACCGTTCGCGCAAGGAAGGCGTGGCAAATGGGCCTTGTGCACGAGCTTGTGCATCCGTCCATCCTGCCGCAGGTCGCCGTGCAACGCGCGCGCGAGCTTGGGCGCGGTGAGCAACCAGTACTGCGCGCCCGAAAACAGCGCGCAACGGATGTGCTGCTCGAAGACAATGCACTGGGTCGCCTGCTCGTATTCAAACAGGCGCGCGAAACAGTATTGAAAAAAACCAAAGGTTTGTATCCGGCACCGCTCGCCGCCATTGCGGCAATCCACAAAGGATACAGTGACGGATTTATAGCGGGCCTGCACGAAGAGGCGCGACAGTTCGGCGAACTCGCCGTGTCGGCAGTGTGTCGCGAGCTTGTCTATTTATTCTTCGCGACGACCGCGCTGAAAAAAGACAGTAGTTTGCCAAGCGGGGTTAGCGCCGTCGCGCAACCCGTGAGGAAGATCGGCATACTCGGCGCAGGCTTCATGGGTGCCGGTATTGCCTCCGTAGCGGTGCAAGCGGGATCGATAGTGCGAATGAAAGATGCATCGCTCGATCGACTTGCCGCCGGATGGCGCGCAGTACGTGACGTGTTGCGCGAACAATTGAAGCGCAAGCAAATCACGAGACTGCAGTTCGACGACGCGCTGTCGCTGATCGGCAATACTACAAATTACAGTGGCTTCGCCAACGCAGCACTCGTGATTGAAGCCGTTTTCGAAGATCTTGCGATAAAACATCAGGTGCTTCGCGAAGTCGAGGAGGCAGCACCCCGCGCGATCTTCGCGTCGAACACCAGCACCATTCCGATAAGCCAGATTGCAACGGCATCGTCGCATCCTGAGCGCGTGATCGGAATGCATTTTTTCTCTCCAGTACACAAAATGCCGCTGTTGGAGGTGATCGTGACGCCCGAAACAAGTGCGGACACGATCGCCACGGTCGTTGCATACGGACGCGCGCTCGATAAAACCGTCATCGTGGTGCGTGATGGACCAGGATTTTACGTCAATCGCATTTTGGCCCCGTACATCAACGAAGCTGGACGGTTGCTCGATGAAGGGGCGAGCGTCGAATCCATTGATGAGGCAATGACCGCGTTTGGATTTCCAGTCGGTCCGCTCACATTGCTTGACGAGGTGGGGCTGGATATCGCTGGAAAATCCGGCCCGATCATGGCGCAAGCATTTGGCGCGCGCATGCAGCGGTCGCCAGCGTTGCAGCGCATCATTGAAAGTGGCCGTCTTGGGCGCAAGTCAAAACGAGGGTTCTATCGCTACGACGAGAACGGGAAACGACTCGGTGTAGACGAGACCATCTACGCGCTCACTGCTGCCGGTGCGACCCGCAACACATTTGACCGCCTCGCTCTTCAGCAGCGCTGTGTCCTGCCGATGCTCAACGAGGCAGTCCGTTGTTTGGACGGTGAGATTATTCGTAGTGCGCGCGATGGTGATATTGGCGCAGTGTTCGGCATTGGGTTTCCGCCATTTCGCGGCGGCCCGTTTCGCTATCTGGACGCGTCAAGTGCGAGTGCCGTGGTAGCACAACTGGACGCACTGAACGCTGTGCATGCTGGACGTTTTGAACCGGCGCCGCTATTGCGGAAGATGGCAACATCGGGCGCGTATTTTCATTCCACGGTCACTTTGGTGACCTCACTCCACTCGTCATGACCACACCGTCGTCCGAACTTCATCCGCGCATCGCCGAGCTGATGGGCGCGCTGAACGAATCGCGAAGCGAACTGCATGCCTGCATAAGTGCGATGAGCGAACAACAGCGCAGTGCTCCCCCCGTTGGAAACGTCTGGTCGGTGGCGCAAAATCTCGAGCATCTCTCACTCATCGAAGCTGGCATTGGTCGATTGATCTCGAGTTTGATGAAACAGGCTCTGGCAACTGGTGCGCATGAAACGGAAACAAGTACTGTGCTCAGTTCGGTTGGCATACGAAATTCGGAACGCTTATCGCAACCGCTGCCGGCGCCCGACGCCATGTTACCGAAAGAAGGCATCACCGTTGACGAAGCTCTTGCGCGGCTCAGCGTAAGTCGCGCGCGGCTGCTGACTGTCTTACCGAGCGCGTCAGGTCTGCCGCTTGCAACGGTGAATGCGCCGCATCCGTTTCTCGGCGAGCTCAATGGATATCAGTGGATCTTGCTCATCGCCGAGCATGAGCGCCGACATACGCGACAAATCGAAGATATTGCATCGCGTTTCGTCGCACCCCTCCATTAATTTTCGGCATGTTCCGTAAATCGCTGCTGTATCTGTCACGCCAGCAAGGCGTGTTCAACTTTATTCGCAACGTCGGCTTCGCACGTAAAATGGCGTCCCGGTTTGTCGCGGGCGAAACCATTTCGTCGGCGCTTGACGCGGTCGAAGCGCTGAACAAGAAAGGCATCAGCGCATCCCTCGACTTGCTTGGGGAGAGCGTCGCCAACGAGGTTGAAGCGCGCGAGACCGGCAAACAGTATCTCGAAATTCTTGATCGCATCCAGCAACGCAAACTGAATGCAAACGTGACAGTGAAGCTTACGGCGCTTGGTCAGGATATCTCGGACACACTCGGTCTTGACGTAGTGCGGCAAGTGCTGGCGCGCGCGAAGCAATACGAATCCTTTGTGCGACTCGACATGGAATCGAGCGCCTATACAGATCGCACGTTCGACACGTTCGAGCAGCAGCTGTACCCTGACTTTCCGGACAACGTTGGCATCGTTTTGCAGAGTGCGCTGCGTCGCACGCTCAACGACATCGCGCGAGCCAATCGCCTGCAGTGTCGCGTACGCATTTGCAAAGGCGCCTATCTCGAAGCGCCCGACGTCGCATTCCCCGACAAGGCGGACGTTGACAAGAATTATGTCGCCGCGATGCATCAGCTGATGGAGCACGGTCGGTACCCGGGCATTGCGACGCACGATGAAGCCATCATTGCCGAAGCGCAGCGATTTGCGAAAGAGAAGGGCATCTCGCCCGACCGGTTTGAGTTCCAGATGCTGTACGGGGTGCGGCGTGATTTGCAGGAGCGGATTGTGCGCGATGGTTATCGCATGCGCGTGTATGTGCCATTCGGCACGCAATGGTATCCGTATCTCATGCGTCGTCTCGCCGAGCGTCCGGCAAATCTCGCGTTCATGACCGGGAACATCGTGAAGGAAATGTTGAGCGGTTCCTCATCGAGTACGGCAAATGGCGCGAGCCGCGGGTCGCACTGAGTCACCACGGCCAGCACCTGCCCCCCGAGCCACACAAAGGGGACGAACGTACACTCGGCGGCTATATGGCGGTGCACGCTCGTCCGGCCGCCTTCGAGGGTGTGGACGGTTTCTCGTATTCAGTCGACATCATCACCGACACGACGGGTGATACCGCGGCACCGTGGGGCGCGTATTTATTTTTTGTGAAGTGGGGGCAAGGTGAGCCAGAAGTGCAGGGGCATCTCGAAACGCCGTTTCTCATCACGGGCGTCAATGAAGCGCTCCTGCGTCATCAACTTGGCGCCATGCAACTGGCCACGGTAAAAGCCACGCTTGATGGGTTACTGCGATCATCGGCGACGGAGCGACACGCGTGATTGTTGAGGCAGAGACGCCACGCGACGACACCGCGTTTGCGCGCACACACGAAGGCGTGGTCTTGCAGGGGACTGGCGGTATCTGGCAGGTGCGCGCTGACGATGGAACAACGCGTGACGTTTCCCTGCGCGGACGATTGAAGCATGAGTCGGGGCGTGAGGGCAAGAAAGATCCGGAACGCGAAACAATGCGACGCGTTGCGGCGCGCGACGATGCAGCGCGGCCGATCAAACTCGCGGTCGGTGATCGCGTCACCATCAATGGCGATACCGATCCGTCGTCGTGGGCCATCGATGTCATTCATCCACGATCAAGCAAGCTGGCCCGGCGCGCGCCAGGAGGCGCGCGTGGCGAACGTGTGGTGGTGGCGAATCTCGATCAGGTGCTCGTGGTATTTGCCGCGGCAAAGCCGGAGCCGCATCCGCGTATGCTCGATCGGTTTCTCGTTATCGCGGAGGCCAACGGGCTCGCGGCGCGCATCGTCATCAACAAGTGCGACCTCGTACCCGAGCGCGAGATTCGTGCGCGGTTCGCGGAACACGTGAACGCGGGATATCCGTTGCATCTTACCAGCGTGCGCGCGGGCACTGGGCTCGAGGCGTTACGTGATGAAGTGGGCGGGCGCAGTTCGGCATTGAGCGGTCCATCGGGCGTAGGCAAGTCGTCGTTGATGAACACGCTCTTTCCTGGCCTCAACCTGCGTACGGCGGAGATCAGTGAAAGCGTGAATAAAGGGCGACATACGACGGTTGGCGCGGTGCTGCATCCGTTGCCGGGCGGCGGTTTCATCGCCGATACGCCGGGGCTACGCGAGGTGGGATTGTGGGGCATTCACGTGAGCGACATTGCCAACTGTTTTCCAGAACTTCGTCCATTGCTGGGAGAGTGCCGGTTTGCCGATTGCACGCATCTTGTCGAGCCGGGGTGTGCCATCCGCGAGGCAGTGC
>JAYTTR010000225.1:0-2006 GCA_043744935.1 Gemmatimonadaceae bacterium | reverse complement strand
GGTACCGACGCCGATGGTGCAGGTCCTACCGGCGACCGACAGGTGCGACGCCGTTGCCGTCCAACCTGTCGCTGTACCAGTCTGCGTGATTGTGACGTTAGACGATCCCGTCGGCGAAGCGACAATGCCAACGTAGGTGTTGTTGTCAGAGAAATAGGCTTCGTTCGCGGACACGCGGTTTTTCAAATCCGACTTCATGGCCGTAAGGTATGCCTTTTGCTTCGTGTCCGCGAATTTCGGAATTGCGATGGCTGCCAAGATGCCGATGATGACTACGACAATCAGGAGCTCGATCAGCGTGAAGCCCTTGCGTGTGCGATTCATGTTGTTGTCCGAGTGCAGGAGGGGGCGTGCGTTCGAGGGTTCGAACTGCTTTGCAAACTTTCATAGGGCAATGCGCGGGCCAAGAAGCATTTCGTCGCCTAACTGCTGCATTTTCAACGGGATCGAAATTTATTCGAGTAGTAGTGCCACTCGCGTGATCTATCAATTCGCGAGGGATCGTGCAATTTGCAATCGACATCCGCTGCGTGCGTGGACATTCTGAAACGGCGAAGGGCCGAGCATTTGCTCGACCCTTCGCCCTTACTCTCCAGTCAACTGGCGCTGCTACAGTATTTTGCTTACTGGCACTTTGGCTCACCTTCACCAACACCGACGACCGTTGAAGTACCGACGCCGATCGTGCAGCTTATGCCGGCGACGGAAGAGTGTGTCGCCGTTGCCGTCCAGCCAGTGGCGGTGCCGCTCTGCGTGATCGTGACGCCAGACGAGCCCGTGGGCGCGGCGGAAATGCCAACATAGGTATTGTTGTCCGAGAACCACGCTTCATTCGCAGCCGTACGATTCTTTAGATCTGACTTCATGGCCGTGATATACGCCTTTTGCTTGGTATCGGCGAACTTCGGAATAGCAATGGCGGCGAGGATGCCGATGATGACGACGACAATCAAGAGTTCGATAAGTGTAAAACCTTTGCGCGTCCGAGACATGGCGGTTGCTCCGATGATAAGATTTCGATAACGCTGGTCCAGATTGGTCCGGCGTGACGACCCGCTCCAGTGCACAACCCGCACCGAAGTCAGAGAAACAATCAAGTGTGTTACGCATCAACGACTTACATCAATTCTTTGCGTCTGGCACCACGCGATTGCTCAGTTTAAAATGCAAAAAATCATGCAGCATGCGAAACGTGCGACAGCGTTTGTGATAGTGGTGCTACTGGCAATACGGCGCCGACGAGACGGGAACACCACTCGCAACGTCCGTCGTCAGGGTACACACCACTGCTGGCATGTTACGATGCGTTGCCGTCGCAGTCCAACTCGAGATCGAACCGATAAATGTCAGCGTCACGCCGTTCGTGGGGACGGGAGTGACCACGTTGGCATAGGTACTTTCAACCGAATATTGCGCTTCGGCCATCGTTGCGACGGTGTTCAGTTCGGACTTCATCGTCGCCAGATATGCACGCTGCTTTGAATCGTTGAACTTCACCAGCGCAATCGACGCCAAAATACCAATCACAAGGGTCACGATGAGCAACTCAATGAGTGTGAACCCCCGTCGTGCCCGCACTCAGACCTCTCCATAGCGAGCGAGCTTGCGATAGAGTGTCGACGGATCAATACCCAGCATGTCCGCGGCGCGCGTCTTGTTGCCGCTTTCATTTGTCAGCACCCATTGGATGTACGCGCGTTCGATCACCTCCAACGTAGGCGTCGCCGCCACACGCGTTGTCACCAACGGCTCGGCGCGGCGCGCGGTCACGCGTTCCGGTAACGCGTCTGCTTCGATTACAACATCATCGGCCAGGATCACCGCGCGCTCCAACGCATTCTCCAACTCGCGGACATTGCCGGGCCACTGATAGGCCATCATCGCATCCATCGCGCTGTCGTCCACGGTTTTGCATTCCTCGTTGCGTTGTGCCGCACTACGGGATAAAAATGCCTCAACGAGCAGGGGGATATCCTCGGCGCGCTGACGCAATGGCGGTAGATGCA
>JAYTTR010000224.1:0-2006 GCA_043744935.1 Gemmatimonadaceae bacterium | reverse complement strand
CCTGAAATCGCCTGGGATATCGAGAAAGTGTGCGAGAAAATCATGGCGCGCGATGCCGCTGGTCGTCGGTTCAGCATTGTCGTGGTAGCCGAAGGGTCGAAACCGCGCGGTGGTCACGAGTCGATTATCGGCGCGTCACTTCCGGGTCAAGATCGCCGGCTGGGCGGTATCGCTGATCGGTTGGGCTACGATATTCAGCAGCGGACAGGAAAGGAGACGCGATCCATGGTTCTTGGTCATCTGCAACGTGGCGGGCCGCCAACGGGTTACGATCGCCTTCTCGCGACTCGATTTGGTGCGGCAGCGGTACAAGCTGTAGCGGACAAACGATGGGGGCACATGGTGGCGCTACAGTCGCCGCATTTAGTGTGCATTCCCATCGAAGAGGTGTTACGGGAAACAAAGCAAGTGGATCCGGAGCACGACGTCGTGCAGGCGGCACGCATGATCGGGATCAGTTTCGGCGACTAACGCCGTCACCTTTGCCGGACGGCCGCTGTCTACGGCCAGAGACATCGGCGATGCATGAAGTAAGCACTACTATCCTCAGATGCCCGTGGTGCCGATACTTACGAATAGTCTCGGAAAATCGTGCTCGTGGCATAGACACTGCTTCGTTGTCGTCCGTGGGAAGTCCGACTGCTTTTGTGGTGGACAGCACGCTTCGTCCTGCTGGAGGTACACATGTCTCATCGTCGGTTGATCATCCTCGTCGCTTTTACCGCACTGAGTACTTCGCTCAGCGGTGTCGTCCGCGCGTCGGCGCAGGCCGCGCGACCGGTACGGAGCGATAGCGTTCCTCGCGAATATCGTCCGCCCTCGGGTATGTGCCGAGTGTGGGTTCAAGGTGTGCCGGCGGCGCAGCAGCCTGCGCCAACGGACTGTGGCAGTGCGGTGCGTAGCAAGCCAACCAACGGAAAAGTTCTGTACGGTGAGGACGCGTTGACGGGCGGCAAACCGCCCACGGTACCGATCAAAGGTTTCGCGAAGCCCGTAGAGAAAAAGAGTCCTCCGCTGATCCCCCCTGATGCACCAGGTATCGATGCACGTGCGCATCGTGAGAATTGGGAAAGCAAACGCATTTCAGACGAGCAGTTGTTCGGCGACAGGCCGGCAAATTTGCCGGCTTCGTCATTTCCGGGAACGGCACCGTCACCGTCTGGGCCAATGGGGTCATATAGCGGCTCTGTGGGGCCGAATGGTGTGCAGATTGGCACCGGTGCGATCACTGATCCGCGCTATTTCAACAACAATCCCAATGTAAAGCCGCCGGGATACGGCTCCTCGGTGTGTCTGGATCGTGATGGCGATGGATGGTGCGATGATTTGCGCTACGGTCCGCCGGTGTGCCTCGACAAAGATAAGGATGGACGTTGCGATGATCTGCCGGCGTATGCATCGCAAGCGTATCCGCAAACGCTACCGCACATGCGCTCCGTGCTTGATGTCATTCAGGGTCGCATATCGACCGAAGTGATGACGTGGCTTGGGACCAACGAATTCACCTTGCGTGTACCGGATAAAGGGCGCGGCGGCTTACCGTGGCGTGCAATTTTTCTCGACCAGTCTGGCGCGTTACTTCAGGTGTGGACGGACACGAATCGCGACGGCGTGACGGATCGGGTGGAAATATTCAGAAACGGGCAAAGGGTAAAGTTGCTTCAACGCTAGTGGTTGTAAAACGCGCAGGTCACGAGATGGTCATTGACCATCCCCGTGGCTTGCATGTACGCGTAGCAAATCGTTGAACCAACAAAATTGAAACCGCGCGCGAGCAAATCCTTGCTCATGGCATCCGACTGTTCCGTGCGTGCCGGCACCTGTGCCGGCTCGGTCCAGGCGTTGACGCGCGGAGCACCATCGACAAATTGCCACACGTATTCATCGAATGAGCCAAACGACGATTGTACGGCGAGAAACGCTTGCGCGTTACGAACGACACTGCGGATTTTTAGCCGATTGCGAACGATTCCGGCGTTCAGCATCAAACGTGAAATGTCGGCGTC
>JAYTTR010000223.1:0-7692 GCA_043744935.1 Gemmatimonadaceae bacterium | reverse complement strand
CGACGATAATCGTGCGCTCAATCGTCACACCAACCGCCAGCTCCTTCGCACGCTTCCACATCCAACCGGCAGCGCCTCGATCGTCGAAGGCAAGCAGTTCTGTCGGTTCACGTCGTTGTGAGGCACGATCAATCAACGGTGCGGCATGCGCGAGCGTGCTGCGATACCAATGGAGTGCGCGTTCCGTGTAGCTCCCCGTTCCCGGATCTTCGAGCCAACGCGCATCGCCCGATTGGAGCGTGAGTGCAAGAGCGTCGGGATGGCCGTGCCCACCGCCCGTATGTCCGCCTTCGAGTGCCACATATACGCGCGCGTGGTCACGACGTAACACCGCCAACCCTTGCTCACGTAGCGCACCACTCGTTGGTGCCCACTCACCTGCCGGCGCCGGGTCTGCGGTCGCGATGAGCAACGCACGCCATGAGAGATCAGCGCGCGTCAGGGATGTTGCAACCGTGTTGCGCTCCGCATCCGCCGTCGAGACGCGTCGTCCGGTGTCATGACGCGCGTGGCTTTGGTCGTAGACGCGGGTGAGCATACCGGCCACGCGTGCGTCGGGCGACCGTTGCTGCACCGAGTGCGCATAGCCGAGCTCCAGCCATTCGGCAAATCGCCATTGGCGAATAGAGACCGCATACTGTGAATCTCGACGCGATGGCAGCGTATCGTCCGGCAGCATGCCAAAAAATGGCGTCACGAATCCAGCGCGATAGCGCGCCTCCAGGGCCGATGGCAATGGTTGCTCGATTTCCATCAGGAGTTGCACACCATACCACAATCCACGATGCGCGAACATGTGATAGTTCTCGCCCTCATACCACGTCCCGTCGGGCAGCAGTCCGTGCTCAATGAGCCACGGCAACCCGCCTCGAGCGGCAAGACGCCGCTCCACCACATGCTGCTCGCCGAGCAAATGATGCGCACTCAGTATCGCCACTTCGTTCCAGACTTGTCGATTACTTATGCCTTCGTTGAATTCACTGATGAGCGCAACACTTGGTGCCAAAAGGCGATCGCGCACTTCGCCTCCCAACGCCTCGCTACCAGGTGCGCCTGTTTGCTCGAGCAGTGAGAGCGCGTGACACGCGTTCAATAGCCAAATCGATTCAAGATATGTGCTAAAAAAGGGTCGCGATGGACCAAGTACATTGTCGCGATTGGGCCAACTGTCGTATTGCTGCGCCAACGTCTGCAAAATGCGTGATGCGAGTGCCGCGTGTTCGACATCGCCGCGCAAAACAAAGAGCGTCGCAGCGTGGACCGCTCGTTCCACCGTCCAGAGCTGCGCTCCCATCGCCCACCAATCATCATGCTCGCGACCGCGATACGCCTTGTTGCAACGAACACACTGATGTTCGTGTGGCGACCACGGATCAAATTCGAGCAGCGACCCGTGCACGGGGCAGCGACCGCCACCACGCGTGAGTCGCGCCTTCTGCGCTGGAATGGGGAGCGCAGTCAAGAGCAAGGGTTCGAGCTCGTCCGACAGACTGTCTGCCAACGCCGCGAGCGGCGCGATGCCATCCACTCGCGAGACACGCGCGTCACGTCGACGCTGCGCGAGATCAAAGCGAAGCAATTTCGGTCGCGTCGTCACATTGAATCTCGGCGCGTCCACTGGTTGATCGAGACTAGTTCACCGCGCAGATCCATCGTGACATGTTCGAGTCGACGCGAACGTCCCTGCACACCGCGCGCATGGAATAGCCACGCAACCGGCATGCTATCGCGCAACAAAGCTTCGACGCGTTGCCAACGCCCGTTGGCCATGTTCGGTGGCGACCCTTGTGCCGCACGCAACGCGTCATCGAGGATCGTCGCGTGAAATCCAGTGTAGTCCAACGCACCGTTGCGCAGCGTCGACATGAACATCGCGGACAAATTGCCGAGTGCGATGTCGGTTGGAATTCCCGTGAGTGCGAGATCGAACACTTTTCCTTTTGCACGAAGTGTCGTGAGAAATGTTGCTAACTCCGCAATCCGGATCGTCACCACAATACCTCGTGCGCGAAGATTCGCCTGGACCAACTGCTCGACCGCCTGATCACCGCTTCCGACGCTGAGCAGCGTAACGGTGAGTGCGACACCGTCGCGAGTGCGCTGCCCTGTTGGATCGCGCGTCCAGCCCGCGCTATCGAGCAACGCGTCGGCACCCATCGTATCGGGACGCGGCGCGCTTGTGGATTGAAACGGCAACCCCGGGGGAATTGCTCCGCCTGCCGGAGTCGCAAAACCCGCGACCGCCGCTTGAACCAATTGCACGCGATTAACAGCCATTGAGACCGCACGCCGGACACGCGCATCGTTGAACGGCGAACGCGTGGTGTTGAACGCCAACACCGTCGAGAACAGCGAAGGCGGTGTCATCAGAACCAATGCTGGATCGCGTTGCACGAGCGCCGCCATATTTGGCGACACCCCAGCGACGTCTAGCTCGCCACTCACGAGGCCAGCAAATTTCGTCGCCGATTCATCGACAACCGCCACGACAATCTGTTTCAACTGAGGCGGTCCGCCCATCGACATCGGGAACGTCGCGTTACGCGTGAATCGCCAACGATGTCCGGCGGTCCGGTCAAGAAAACGAAATGGTCCGTTGCCGATGGGTTTTATGGAAAACGGGTGCGAGCGCCAACGATTGAGTGGTACCGTATCGAGCACGTGCTTCGGAACAATGGGCAATTCTGCAAAGATCGTCGGCAGCATTGGCATGGGCTCACGGAAGTGCACCATCAGAACGGTGTCGCTCTGCACAACCACGGAATCAATCGCCGCGAGATCGCCGGCGCGTGGTGAACCAAGCATCGGATTGCGCGCTGCGTCAATCGTAAATTGTACATCTGCCGCTGTTGTTGGTGTATCGTCGTGCCAGCGCAAACCCGAATCGAGGACAAACGTCAAGACCCGTTGCGCGTCGTCCCATCTCCATCGGCGCGCAAAGTATGGTGTTGGCTGGAGCGCGGAGTCGAGGCGCACGAGCGTCACAAACAGCGCATGCCTTTGGATTTGGCGTGTGAGGGGGTGCACCGTGACCAATGGATTACCCGACTCGAGATCGGTGCCAGACGCCATGACAACGGTTCCCGGGGAGCGCATTGGTGCGCCGCACCCAACGAGGATAGACGCGCTCGCCAGCCGCAACACCGCTGCATGGATACGGAGACGCGTGTGCAATCGCGTGACACGGGTTGACTCGCGCGGTTCGTGACGCATCATCCTCGCGTGCGCCGTGTCCTGATGCGCGTCTTGCACGCGCTGATCCTGCTCTGGCTCGTCACGACTCTCACCTTTGCGCTGATTCATAGTGCACCGGGTGATCCGGCGACGCTGCTGATTTCGCCCTCCGCTAGCGCAGCGGAGGTGCAGCAACAGCGCGCCGTGTTAGGGCTCGACGCTTCGTTGCCCACGCAATATGTGCGATGGCTATCGCCAATGCTGCGTGGTGACCTCGGCATGAGCATGACGCTATCGCGCTCAGTGACCAGCATTATCGCGGACGCATTGCCTGTTTCGCTTGCACTGGGCGGACTGTCGCTCGTTGCCAGCTTTGTGTTCGGCATTTTGATAGGCGGCGTGCAGGCGTTTCGAGCCCGGCGAATGTCTGATACCGTCATGACGGTTGTCACGACGACGGTTTTTGCGGCGCCAAGTTTTTGGCTCGCGCTTGCCCTTGTTGCTGCGGTGAGCAGCGGCGCAGCGTGGCTCGGTGTGCCGTTGTGGATGCGACTGCCGGCCTTCGGCATGCGAGACGCAGCTGGATTGGCCACCGGTTTGGGTGCATGGCGTGATCTCGCGAGGCACGCAGTTCTGCCACTTCTTGTCCTCTCGCTGCCGGGCGCTGCCGGTGTTGCCCGTTACGCGCGCACCACCATTCTCGACGCACTGGCACTGCCACATGTGCAAGCGGCTCGCGCGCGCGGGCTTGCAACGCGGCGCGTTGCACTGCGTCATGTGCTGCGCAATGCATGGACACCGTTGGTCGTGCTGCTCGGTTTGACCCTTCCAGGGCTCATTGCCGGATCAGTATTCGTGGAACAGGTGTTTGCGTGGCCCGGCCTTGGACGGACGATGCTCACGGCGATTGCTGCACGCGACTATCCCGTTGTACTTGGACTCACGCTTGTGTACGCCGCGACAGTGATCGTCGCAAATGTGCTGTCGGACGTCGTCATCATGCGACTCGACCCACGTCGGCACTCGTGACGTACGATCGGTTTGATCGAGGCCGCACGCGGCGTAGAGACTACCGCCTCAGCGTCGGCGCAGGCGTGCTCATCGCGTTTTCCGTGTTCGCACTTGTTGTACCTCACTTCGCAACGGAAGCACCAAGCGTCATCACCGACGTGATGGCGACTCGTCTCGTGCGGCCATTTTCGCATGATGCACACGGCGTGCTGCATTGGTTGGGTACCGACGCCTTTGGACGAGACATTGTCATTCGGCTTTGGCTGGGCGCGCGCATTTCGCTCGGCGTGGGCGTCATTGGTTCGCTTCTCGCCGGCGGTATCGGCATCGCTCTCGGCGCGATTGCCGCATGGAATGGCGGCCTTGTGGAACGTGCAATTGTTGCGCTGAGCGATACGCTGCTCGCGATCCCGCGCCTCGTGCTCCTCTTGGTGATTGCGTCGCTCTGGGGACCTGGTCTCGGCGTGGTGATTGCTGTGCTTGCGCTCACCGGCTGGATGTCGGTGATGCGATTGGTGCGTGCGGATGTGCTGGGTGTGCAGGTACTGCCGTTTGTGGAAGCAGCACACGCGCTTGGCATGACGTCGTCACGTATGTTGTGGCGTCATGTGCTGCCGAATGCACTCGGCAGTACGATTGTCGCGCTGGCGCTCGGTGTGGGCAACGCCATCGTCCTTGAAAGTGGACTGTCCTTTTTAGGGCTTGGTATTCAGCCACCCACCGCCAGTTGGGGCAACATGATTGCCGGCGGACGAGAATGGCTATTGATCGCACCCTGGATCGCGCTCGCACCGGGTGTGCTGCTCATCGCAACCGTGGTCGCGTGCACGCTGCTTGGTGATGCGCTCAGCGCGGCTCGCGACGTACGATCACGGTAACAAGCCCGTGCGGATCGGCGTTTATTGCCACGCGCGATTGCGTGTGCACCGCAGGACCGATTGGTGTCTCGTCAAGTCTGCACGGCGTGACAATGTACGGACCGTCGTCGGGAAGTATCCACGCTCCGACTGTGTTGTGATCGCGCAAATTCAGCGCTCGTAAAATGAGTGCGTCACCATTGGCATTGAGCGTGACGGCAGACGCGGAGAGACCCTCGCCTTCGAGCACTGGTCCGGCTATGGAGCCGTTCATATTGCGGGCGTCGCGGTACGTTTCACCGACCAGCGGCAACAATACAGCATCCGCAGCATCTTCGATTTCATCCAGTGTTGTGACGCTCCACGTTGCGTGCGGGAAAATGGCGACGTGTGCACGGAATACGCCACGCGATTGCGCGCGCGGTATGGCGCACGGCCATCCCGCATGACCGGCGCGTTCGGGCAATGTGTTACGCGACAGTTCGCCGATGGCACGCAGCATCGTGACGGAAATGGCACCGTTTGCAACCGTGACTTCCGCCAATCCGTCAGAAATAAGCGCTGCACCTGCCGTCGCGTCGGAAACACTGACCCATCGATGCAATGGCATCGTTGAAGGCGCGCGCTCGGCCAACATATGCGATGGTGACGGCGTGACGGGCACGCGCAACACCGGCCCAAACGCGGCGTCCGCGAAGACCGTTTCTCCACGCACATCGGTGTGCCATGTGAGACGAAGTTGATGGTCTCGTTGTTGATTGTTCCCAACGAGATCGCAGCGAAGGTATGCCGAGCACGCGTCCAGCACGAGCACCGTGTGCACGCGCAGTCGCGAGCGTTTCGCATGTGGTAGCTCCCACGTGACGCGTACGCTCGCGCGAAGCGGACCGCGTCCCTCCAACTCGGTGCTCACTATTCGCAGTTGGACAGCATCGCCGCGCAACGACGCCGTGTAGCTGTCGCCGAGATCGGTGATGCTTTCCATCGTCAACGCCTGCGGCCATACGCGGGTACCACTCGTGACCACAATACCAGCGTTCGAAACGCGCAGCGAAAGCACGCCGTTCGCTAACGTGATCTCATTGCCCGCTTGTGTTATCGTGACGAAACGGGGTGGTTCATCGCCGTCAGGCAATGCCTCGTGAGCCGTTCGCCGCCCGTCGATCAAGCGTACGCCAAACGCGGGCACTGCGACGGCATGCGGAATCCACGCAATCGCACGATGCACGCGCACCAGATCATCGTCAGGATAGTGTTGCGGCGACTCGCGCCGTAGATGCTGCACTCGCGTATCCAGGCGTTGCACAACGAGATCGCCGACCACTGGTACATCGTCGGACGTCGGTGCGCAAAGTGGCGTGGTCGGTGCGCTACCCGGACCCACGCGAACGTCACCGATAGTTTCAATGATACGTAACTCCGCGATGCCACAGCGCGCACGCGCGGTGCGATTACGCACGACGACCGGTGCATGTGTACGTATGCCTTCGTTGCGCGCTCGTACGACGTCAACACCGAGGGCAATTTGCAGCGCCGAATCTCGCAAGCCTTCCACTTGCGTCTGCACCGCGTCCTGACGCGCCGACATTGCGCGCGCCACCGCATCGGTTGAGCACCCGCACAGCGTGTCGTGCGGATGCGTCTGCAACAAGGTTTCCCACGCGTGGTGGAGCAATGCCGGCAGTTGCGCGAGTGTCACGCGACCGTCAGTGGCCACTTGGTCGGCGTCTGGCGCTCCATGAAGCCACGCCAAGACAAGCCACGGCTCAACGTCGCGCAACAGCGCACGTTCGAGACGTGCGTTGCGACGCTTTTGCGATGCGCGCGTTCCAAACGTTCCTTGCAAGCACCACGTGTAGCCGTACGAATCTCGCAGCTCACCGACAATGGTTGGCAATTCCGTATGCGTGGCAGCGGCCCGTGCCCGACGGGCAAACGTGTCGAGCGAAGATGCTATCACCGACACGCCGTTGCGCCCTGCCTCGACCGCAAGCGCGGACACGCGTGCAGCACGCATTGGTTGCGCAGCATGATGGTCCGCACCATTGAGCAGCAGCATGATGCCCGTCTCGTTGCGCGGCATCACGACATCGCGTATCGCCACCCATCGCGCGCGAACAGCCGCCGTTTCAATCGGGAGCGCGCTGCCAAATTCATACCCATCTGGTGGCAGGTGATGCACGAGCACACGCGACCCATCCGCGGCGCACCACCACATGGTGTCTGTGTGCGGATGTTCGGCGCCACCCAGTCCGCGCCAGACAATGGCAACGTCGCAACCGTAACCGGTCGCAATCATTGGGAGCGCCGCTGGGTGACCGAACGTGTCTGGACAGTACGCAACTCGTGGCAACGGTGCGTCGAACCGCGCGAGCGTCCGTCGTCCCGCTGCGAGATTTCGTAGAATTGCTTCCCCTGAGGGAATCAGATTATCGGCGAGGACATACCAGGGCCCCACTTCAATTGCACCGCTCGCCAGTAGCTCGCGAAGACGGTCAACGCGCTCTGGCCGAATGGCGAGATAGTCGTCGAGCAGTATGGTTTGGCCGTCGAGGAGAAACGGTGTCGAAACAGTGGCCGAGTGATCGAGCAGTGCATCGATGAGCGGCACCAAACGCTGTTGAAAGCGAGCGGCTGGGTGATACCACTC
>JAYTTR010000222.1:0-7710 GCA_043744935.1 Gemmatimonadaceae bacterium | reverse complement strand
CAATCCAGTCCACGTCGGTATCAAAGCCCGTAAAATCCCGTGCAATGCCGATACGTGCGCCCTTGAGCGCGTTGGCTTGCAAATACTTTGCGTAGTCGCGTTCCGCGTGTCCATCGCTTTTGCTTGTCGCACTGTCGGTCGGATCAGCACCGGTCAGCAGACCAAGCGCGATAGCGATGTCCGTGACACTGCGCGCCATCGGACCGCCGGTGTCGAACGTAAGGGCCAGTGGAATGATGCCGCTTCGACTTAGTAAGCCGTGCGTGGGTTTGAGCGCGACAATTCCGTTCACCGTGGCCGGTCCGCGAATACTTCCACCGGTATCGGTGCCGAGTCCGAACTGTGCGAACGCTGCGGCGATGGATGCGCCAGTACCACCGGAGGAGCCAGACGGTGAGTATGCGAGATCGTGCGGATTGAGCGTCTGACCACCGAGCGAACTGTACGCGCCCGAGGATGCAAACTCGGACATGTTCACTTTCGCTAAAATGATTGCGCCGGCGTCGCGCAGGCGTTGCACGAGAAATGCATCGCGAGACGGGATGTACCCGTCGAGTAATACCGAGCCGCCGGTCGTCGGCAGGTCTCGCGTGTTGTAATTGTCCTTGAGTACGATCGGGATACCATGCAGTAGCGACCGACGTCCCTTGACCTTTCGTTCGGTATCCAGCGCCCGCGCGGTCTCGAGCGCGTGTTCGTTCAGTGAAATGATTGCATGAATTCGTGGGCCGTGCGCGTCATACGCCGCGATGCGCGCGAGGTACCGCTTGACCAGTTGCTCCGCCGTCAGTGTACCGGCATCGAACGCCGCGTTGAGCTCGATGATGGTTGCGGCATCAAGGTCGAGGGTGCGCTGCGCCTGTGCTTGAGCGGCGAGCGCAAAGCTGAGACATATGACGAGCGAGCGCGACGCGAGTGAGCGTAGCATGAGTGTGCACAGTAGTGAGGTAAACGAGGCATCGTACGGGCAATCTGTCGGCGACGTACGCGCTTCGCTATGCGTGGTTTTCTGCGCGGTGCATGTCCGCTGCCACCGTGCGCGACGCCGCAAAGAGCACAAACGCTACCGCGACGATGGTGCAGCGCCATCGCGCCGCAGACACCGAGTCCGCCGAGCCCACCGAGTCCGATCCCTCGACCAAAGCGACGCTATGGATTGAGCGACTCGAGCGTGAAGCCGTGCAGATTCGCGACTGGCTCACCGTGCAACGAGCAGCGCGCAAGAGCCGCGCAGTTGTACAGCGCACCGCAATGTGTTCGAGTGCAGCAACGCTCGTTATGCAGCACGTCGCAACATCAGTTGAATGCGCACTGGGCAATGTTGGAGGCGCCGATGCGAATGGCGACAAAGAACGCGTTCCGATGCTCGCGCACCTGGGCCTGCCACCCGTACGACCACCCTTCACCTGCCATCAACGGTCCTCCGTCTGTCCACCGAAGTATGTATCCCGCATCCGGCGAGGCATACACGCGCAGAGAAAATCTCGCCGTTGCATCGTACTCCCACCGCGTGGTACCGATTGGCTGAATGCCAAAAAAGAGCTCTTCGTCTGCCACGCGGGCGTTCGCGGAGAGCACGCGGAAGCATGCGTTCGCTCGCGGCGCGGTTGCTGCGTTGCGACGAATCGCGCGAAGCGCGTCTAATGCAGTTTGTACGGTATCGGCGGCGGCCGTGGAATCATCAAGAATCACCAGCATGGCTGAGGCAATGGCTCGCGAAGAATCCGCGACGCCGCACACGCTTGTGCAGAGCCAAACGCGGTAGGTTCCAGGTGTCAGTGACTGGGTGTACGCGCGAATGGGCGCGAGGAGTAGCATGAGTGCAACCGACAGCAGGAATTTCAACATGGGCGAATGGTTGGGTGTCCCGTCTCGGCGCGCGCCCAACGGACCACCCCGCGTCCTACCACAGGCCCGGAATGAGCCGGTGCGGCACGCGCGTCATGTAGGCGGCATTACCCGGGAGGGCCCGGCGCAGGAACCGCTCCTCGCACTGGAGCCGCACGAGCATCAACACGACCGGCACACACGCGGCCAGCGCCGCGGCCGAAGACTCCAGCCACAAACCTAGTCCGACCAAGATCAGGGGGTCCGCCGCGTAAAATGGATGGCGGATGACTGCGTACACGCCGTTATCGACCACGGTGTGCGCCCGGTCGGTCTGCAGCCGGACCACGGTTGTCGCAAACGCATTCGCCCGGAGCGCGACCTGCTTAATGCTCCACCCGAGCGCGAAGAGCAGCAGGCCAAGACCGCTGAGCCACGGCGCGGGGGCGGGCAGCAGGTGCCAGCGAAACACATCGAGGCCCGCAAGGACCGGCAGCCCGAGAAACCCCGTGGCCAGCACCGCGAGCAGGAGGAAGCGATTAGTCCACGGTTGCGCGCCGTGCAGCGGGAGCCGCGCTCGGTCGCGCAACAACGTCGGATTGACGAGTGCGACGACCGCCGCTCCCACGAGGCGCACACCCAGCCAGACGGCCAGCAGGATCCAGGCGCGCCACCATGCCAACGTGTCTGCAGTCGCGAAGAGGAGCACACCCACCAGCCCCGTGTCCGCCAGCAACCGAAGGACAACTATTCCCACAAATGTCCCTCCGTCTGATCTGGGTCATGCGTCGGCGCAGGGCCGCCTAAACGCCGCGTTCTGCTGCAAACGCAAACGGGATGCAGCGGTGAACGAGGACCCGAAGCGCCGAGATTACACCGCGGAAAGAATGAACGGAACGTCGTGCGTTTGTCTGCAGCAACGCTCGTTAGACAACATCGCGCTACGATCTACCACCCAGCCGCTCGATCTAGTTCTGGCAAATCAAACTCTATTACTTGATCGCCTTGCAGCAGGTTGTGCGACATCATGATTGAAGATCCGGTCGTCATTTGTCCACCAAACATCTGACCTGCATATGCTGCATAGGCTCTGTGAACAGCGACTCTAAAATCATAGGCGTCATTCAACGCTTCACCTCCTTGCGCGATCGTCAATTCGAGCGCGTCAATTTCAAAATTATCGCCGTCACGTTGACGAATGTGAACCATATGGTAACCGCAAAACGCACTCGACCCATCGAACAGCGCGAAGGGCAGTCGCGCGTTTAGGTATCTTTCAGTTCCAGCAATGCCTTGTTGATCCTGCAGAAACGCACTGAATCTTGCCTTTGCTCGACCGCGTGCAATTGCGGCAGAAATGTCTATTTCGCCAACCACGGTCGTTCCGGATTGCAGGGAAAATTTGTATGTCCCAATTTTCTTGAGACCGAATCGATCCAAAGGTACGGTAACGCCGGCGGCACGTACTCCATTGTGAGGTGGGCCAAACGATATTGTGCTATCCGCAAGAACTATGTCACCCGGCGGGCCGCTTAATGTGACCTTCATGGCCTGTGTTTCTGGCTCTTTCGCGTCACAAGTGAGCTCTGCAAAAAGGCAACAACCTCCTAACGGAAGGGCACTGTCCGGCTTTAGCAGACCAACGCTCGTGATATTGTCGCGCGCCGAGGTTGGCTCACCATTCGGTCCCAATTGGATTCCGCCGAGCAGCATTATTCGGTGCAGTTTCATGATTTTACCCCGAGGAGAAATGTTTGAATGTTGTCTAACACGTGCGTTCTCTATTGCAACGGCGTATTAAAAGATGCAGTCATCGAGCGCAGCGAGGAATGACTGCAATCTTTAATGCGTTGTCAACAGCTGGCGTCAAACGGAGAGCACATCGGCCTCGAAGCAGTGCGTGATGGCCTCTGGAACGTGCTCTACTACGACACACTGCTCGGCCGCTTCGACGAGCAATCCCGGACAATCACCGGCGCGCCCTCACTCAAGAAAGACTGTTAACGATGTCCCCGGACAAAGTGTCACCTATCTCACCGACTGTTCATTGCGTCGAACTACTCGTGCAGTGTCGTCTCGCCGCTCGCAAGTAGTCGCTGAAACACAGGCTTGAGTAGCTTCGCAATTGGGCGAGCCTTATTCACCAAGTCAACGATCTTCGTGGTAACCTCGAGGAATCTCTCGATGCCTGCTTTCGACGATGGTGCCTTCGCGGTCTCGCCAACCAGCACCAGCGCGCCGATTGCGGCCTCAGCCGCGCGCTTGATGCCATCAACTCCATCAATCTGGTAGCGAAGCAACGCGCGCCTTGCATCCTCGAGTCGAGCCACCAAAACGAGCTTTAGCTCGCGCTCTACGCTAGACGAAGCAATTTCTGCAATCGCCTCGTTGAGAAGGCGACCGAGTGCGTCGATCTCTTCAGCCTTGATCGCGATTTCATCGGTAAGGCGATCAAACTGCTCCGCAACGAATTCTAAAGCGATCACGTTGCCCCCGACGAACTGGAGCCGGTAGCCCTCCCAAGTCGTCGAATAATTGATCGACCGAACCACGTTGCCAATCGCGTCCAGTGCACCGAGAAACAGCTGCTGATTCAGTTCAGGATTACTCTTGACCTCCGAGCGCGCTGTTTCGATCAGTTGATAGAGCGAGCCCACTCCAGAAAAGACCGCTCCATGATCGGTTGGGTCAACGCCAAGCATCATTGCGACGGCTTCCAACGCCTGCGTATTGCCGTGGACTATCGCCCCGCGCTGAATCAGTCGGAGTAGTCGCGCGGCCGAACTTTGCTTTGGCTCGGAATTCATTGCCTTTGAGTGGCGTCGTGGGAGATGCCTAAACGAGGCTGTAGAATAAGTCTTGCTGGTTTCGACAGCGAAGCAATGCTTTGCGCCGTATTCGTTGGAGTGAATGTGCGGGGCGATCGCCTTTTCGTCGAGGGTGCATGGCGCGCTACACGTACCTCGACACGCAGCCCACGCTGATTCCAATCGATCTCGCCGCGCAGTTGCTGCCCGGCACCGTTGCGCATGCGCGCAATCATTTGCTCGATCACGCCGTGAATCTCTCGCACTTAGATGCGCCGTTTCGCAACGACGACACGGGCGCGCCCGCGTATCCGCCCGCGCTGTTACTCAAAGTCGTGCTGTTCGCCTACTCGCAGGGCACCGTGAGCAGTCGACAGATTGCCCGCGTGTGCGAAACACACGTGACGTGTATCGCGCGCTGCGGCGACCAGGCGCCGCATTGCACGACGATCGCGACGTTCGTCAGCACACGGGGTGAGGATATTGCGCGCGTGGTTGCGGCGGTGCTGGCCGTGTGTGATCAACAGGGGTTAATCGGCCGCGAGATGTTCGCGATCGACGGCGTGAAGCTGCCGAGCACTGCGTCCAAGCACTGCAGGGGCACGCGGGCCGATGTCGAACGACACGCGGAACAATTGGAGGCAGCGGCAGCAACGATGCTCGCGCGACATCGTGCGACAGACACGGCGCCGTTCGAGCGCGATCCCGATACGAAGGGTCGCACCCGCATCGAGACGCTTGAGCGTGATGCGGCGCAGATGCGTGCGTGGCTCGCGCGCAATCCTGACGAGCGTCAAAGCGCGAAAGGGGCGATCCGGAAGAGCAATCGCACCGATAACGAGCGTGCAAAAATGGCGACGAGTACAGGCGTCATCCACGGCGACACGGGTGTCGCCGCCGTCGATCCAGCGCATCCGATCATTGTGGACGCACAAGCGCACGGCACGGGCTCCGAGCAAGCACTGCTGATGCCGGTGATCACCGCCGTGCAGTCACTGCGCACGGCCGAGACGCTGATCACCGCCGATGCCGGGTCTCATAGCGAAGCGAATCTCGCACAACTCGCGACGATGGGGGTGCCCGCCTTGATTGCGGACAACGATATGCGCCGTCGTGACGAACGCTTTGCGACGCACGCACGCTGTACCGCACTGCCGAATCCGCGGCACGACAAATCGAACGCGGCCGCTTCGCCGCTCGCGAAGAACGACCTCTCAACTCTCCACTTTTCTGGCGACGTCTGCCGGAGCAATTCGTTAAGAAGACCCTCGAAGGCAAATTGCGCGAATACGACAGCAGAGAGGAGAGTATAAAAGCTACCGGCTTCCTCACTCTTTCCTTTGCCAAGGAAATATTGAGCAGCCTGCCAGAGCAAGACGTGACTGTAATGCTCACCTGTTTGTCGAAGTATCTTCTTTTCCATAGCTAGTCGATGATGTCCAACGCCTGCGTTCTACTGCAACGCTCTCATAAAATTGCGCGCGCAGCGCGCATTCCAATTGCGCTGTCAGTAGCAACGGCAGGTTGGGCATGCCTGCGACTACGACGCGCTCGCATGCTCCCATTGCTGGGCGAGTGCACGAAACGCGGCTTCATGCGCAGGCCAATCATGCAACGTTGCCGGGTCGAAGTCCGCACCATTCGGCCAAACGATGGTGTGCACCTCCATGTCAAGACGCACCTGATCGAACAGCGCGACGTCGCGCAGTGGGCCGAACAGGGCACCAGCCAACACGGGGGTGAAGACGATGCGGCGCTCGAGCCCGTCGTCGAAGCGCAGCTGCAACGTGAACGGCGCCACGACAGCGCACGACACGACGCGACAAATCGGATGGCGCATCAGCGGCTACGTGAGAGGGTCGATTCGAGCGAGCATCGAGAGAACCAATTCAAGACCAGCGCGTCTGAGGTAAGGTCAAGAGAAGAGGTCCTTTTTGAGACGACATAACACGCACAGTTAGGCCGCGCCGTCGCCGAGAGCCTAGTCTTCAGCGTCCAGGTTGATGCCGAGGTGATCCAAGATGCGATCTTCAATTTCCCGTCGCACCTGAGAATCCATTAACTGGCCAACGCGCGTCCGGAGTCTATTCTTGGAGATCGTTCGAATCTGTTGCGGCATCACGATACTTTCGAGTGGATTGCCTGCCAATTGGGGAGGCAGAACGACTTCGAAGGGATAGACCCGTCGCTTCTTTCCATCGGTCTTCGTTAGCGGCAACACCGTTACAACGTCGAACTGCTTGTTGAAACCGTCATTTGACACAATTAAGACAGGGCGGCTCTCGCCGCCCTGCTCACGACCGACCGACGGATTCAGGTCAGCGTCGAAGAGTTCCCATTGAACTACCCTGCCCAGAAATGCCATGAGAGTTCTAGGCTAGGCTAGAGACCATCAGCGATGGATGCTTCAAACTCACCCGCAACTTTTGACATGCTCTCTTGGAAATCCTGATCCTTGGCCGCCGCCGCGTACGACGCGTACAACTCGGCACGCTTCGTCCGTCGAACCTTCTCTTGAACAGCCATTTCTACAAATGCGCTGAGGTTGTCTGCCTTCCCGGACGAGACGATCTGCTTCGCCGCATCGAGAACATCCGCTCGAAGCGACAGTGACGTCTTCTCACGTGGAACTTGGTCATTGCGTCGACGCTTGGACGAAGGGGATGTCGAAGCCGCTGCAAATATGTGGGCACCCATAAAAACCTCCTTGTGGACTGCTAAGTATTACGATTCGTACTACCAAAGGCAACCCGGAAAGATTCCTCTAGGGTGCACCGCTCGACAAAACTCATACACATTGCGAACATAAGCCGAATCTAAGCGCTCCCGAGCTGGCCCTCTGTGGTAGGCCCGCAACGTCGCCACCCGCTTCAATGTCGGCGTTCTGGGTGGTCACCAACCCGAAGTCCAGCAGTTTGGCCATATCGGCCTTGCGAAATGATGAGAAGTTTGTACATGCGATTGGCCGTCTAACGAAGCTGTAGAAAAAGTCGCGTGGCCGTAGCCAGCGAATCACGTCATTGAGCCGTAATCGTTGCAGTAAATGTGTGGTATGATCGTCCTCTCGTCGAGGTCT
>JAYTTR010000221.1:0-2016 GCA_043744935.1 Gemmatimonadaceae bacterium | reverse complement strand
TTGGCGTCATGATGCGAATGCAGCACGGTGTGCGCGAGGAGTTCATGTTCGAGCGTCGCGAAGAAGCTCTCAGCGACCGCGTTGATGCTCCTATGTTTGTCAAGCCATCGATGATGGGGCGGGGGAAGAAGGACAGAACGGTTGAAGCAGTTTGAAGATTTCCCGTGCGATGTAACGCTTGAGGCAGCGAATCACCTCAAGCTTGCTGCGCCCTTCGGCAAGGCGTCGCGCCATATACGCCTTCGTCGTTGGGTCGACGCGCAGACGGACGAATGCAATGACCCAAAGCGCTCGATTCGCGTCGCGGTTTCCGCCGCGATTGAGCCGGTGCCGTTGCTGGCGCCCCGACGAGGCGTCGAGCGGAGCGACGCCACAGAGCGCGGCAAAGGATCGCTCGCTACGCAGCCGGTTAGGATTGTCGCCCGCGGCAACCAGCAACGCAGAGGCGACCTCTGGGCCGACGCCACGTCGCGCGAGCAGCGCGGGTGCGCACGCCTGGACCATGGCGGCAATCTGCCCGTCGAGCACGCCGATTTCCTGGGCGAGCTGGGTCCAGCGCTTGGCCAAGCCACGCAGCACGTCGTAGGTGATCCGTTCCAGATCGCGCGGGTAGACGCGACGCCGGACAAGGTGCGCAACGACTACGGGAATAGCTCGATCACGCAGTCGCGCGCGAATGACGTCGGGGGCACTGGCAATGACGGCATGCAGTTGGTTCGCGGCTGGTGTGCGGGCATGTAGCGCGGAGCGACGTTGCACGCGCACGAGTCGCAGCAGTTCGATGGTGCCATCGTGCGTCTTTGGGATCCGCGGCGTGTCCTGTGCGAACGCGGCGCGTGCCGCAGCCTCTGCATCGATCACATCAGACTTCCCACGCTGACGTCGCAGCTGACGATTCGGTCGATTCACCTCGACCACGGTGATCCCCGCGTCGCGCACGAAGCGCGTCAGACCCGCGCCATACGAACCCGTTCCTTCGATGCCGATGCGCTGGACGAGTCCGTACGACTGCGTCCAGGCTACGAGTGCGTGGTATCCGGTTAGCGATGTGGGAAAAGATTGGGTCCCAAGCAACCGGCCCATCGTGTCGATCACCGCCGCGACGTGCGCATCTTTGTGCGTATCGACGCCGGCGACGACGAGGCAAGACGTGTGTGCGGTCATCTCCTCTCCAATGCAGGGGAATCGCCGCTGACGACGAGGACAGGACAGGACAGTAACGGGGTGTGCGTTCGACCGTGCTCCTATGAGGTCACGCATCGTCAACGGATCGAAGATCACTCAACTCGCGGTCGACGAATCAACGCAAGGACACCAGGACGGGTCGATCCCAAGCAGGGGTCAGGCCGCCAGCTGAGCGGACGTCGCAACGATAAGCACTGAATACTTACTGTCCCAACAGTCCCCGGCCCGACTCATGCTGGCGGTGATGCCGTGCGCCTGCAACGCCGCTTGGTTGGCGTGACTCGCGTAGACGCTGCCGCGATCCGAATGCTGGACGAGGCCTGCGACGGGCCGCCGCACGGCGCACGCGCGCTCCAAGGCGGTCAGATCGAAGCCGAGACCGGCGTACGGCGAGAGACGATCAGTCGGTACCACGCGGCCCGAGGGGCAAATGCGGCAAAATCAGTACCATCGAGCGTCTTGCGTCGGTCTCATTCACGCGATGCGCGAGTGGTCCGCTATTGCCTTCAATCTGCTGTCGATTTGAGCTGAGCCACGAGCGCTTTCAATACTGAATCTGACGACGCGTTCAGCTCGACTCTTTCAATCAGTTCGTTCAGTTCGCGCTGAACGGCAGTGAGCAAACCCTGAATGGTTCGAGCTTCTACGACACCAGCCGTGCGCATTGGCGCGCCGCTCACATCAATTTGGAACTCGTATTCGGCTCGTCCTTTCATCACGCTTACGCGGCCGAACGTGTCGCCACGAGCGCCTACCATAAATGTGCTAAGTTCAAGCGGTAGTCCACGCCCAGTGACCGCCTTCTCGGCCACGTCGTACTCCTCTTTCCAC
>JAYTTR010000220.1:0-7776 GCA_043744935.1 Gemmatimonadaceae bacterium | reverse complement strand
GTTAGTTGCAATCGGACGGCCTGTCCACACCTGCACACCTGCACGTACTTTATCTCAGTCTTTTTCAGGCGCATCGCCACGACGGCGAATGGCCCTCTCAGTCGTCGAATCTTCATGACCGCACCCGTCACCTCTTCGCTCACTCCGTCGTCTTCACCGACGTTGACCTCGTTCACGACCATCCCCGATCGGCTTGCCGGATTGGCGGAGGTCGCGCTCAACCTTGCCTGGAGCTGGAACCGCGACGCACGCGCACTTTTTCGGGAAATTGATGAAACGCAGTGGGCCGCGTTACGGCACAATCCCATTGTCCTCCTGCAACAAGCGTCGCCGACGCGACTCGCAACGCTTGCCTCAAATCCGTCGTACTGCGCGCGCTACGATCGTGTGATGCAATGGCTCGCTACCGAGCGCTCCGACGAGCACACGTGGTATGCGCGCACATTTCCGGAGTTGCGTGGACAACCAGTGGCATATTTTTGCGCGGAATTTGGCATCCACAACTCCGTACCGATTTATTCGGGGGGATTGGGTGTGCTGGCCGGCGATCATCTCAAGACGGCCTCCGATCTGGGCGTTCCGCTCGTGGCCGTTGGGTTGATGTATCGCAATGGGTACTTCGATCAGCGGATCCGACCCGACGGGTGGCAGGAAGATTCCGACGACCGTTTTTCACTCAACTCCGTGCCCATCGTTGCCGTGCCGGGCGTTGATGGCACCAAACACCTCGTCATCGTCAACACGTTTGGACGTGACATTCATATTCGCGTCTGGTCTTTGCAGGTCGGTCGCGTGCCGGTCTATCTCCTCGATGCCGACCTTGAAGAGAATCATCCGGATGATCGCCCGCTGCTCTCGAAACTCTACTCCGGCGGCCCCGCCACACGTCTGCGCCAGGAGTGGCTCCTCGGCGTGGGCGGCGTTCGTGTGCTCCGGGCGTTAGGTATTGCTCCCGCTGCGTGGCATGCCAATGAAGGGCACGCCGCCTTCATGATGGTCGAACGCGTACGCGAGCTGTGTGTCAGCGGCGTGACATACGACGATGCAGTGCGACAAGTCCGCAATCGCAGTGTCTTCACCACGCACACACCGGTACCGGCGGGACACGATCAATTTGCCGTAAGCGAAGTCGCGCAGTGCGCCGGCGAGGTCTGGAAGGATATGGGCATTAGTGCGGAAGCATTTGTTCGCATTGGCTATCACCCCGAAGCAGGCCCCAACAGCTTCCACATGACCGCTGCATCCATTCGCATGTCGCGTCGCGTGAATGCCGTCTCGCGTCGTCACGGCATTGTGACGCGTGAAGCCAGCCGCGCGCTCTGGCCCGGACATACAGCGGACGAGGTGCCGATCGGTCACGTGACCAATGGTGTGCATTTGGCTACATGGATGGCCAGTCCGATCATGAAACTCCTCGACAAACATCTCGGGCCGTGGTGGGGACATGGTCAAGACCCGTCCATATGGGATCAAGTGTTGTCGATGGACGACGAAGCCCTCTGGTTCACGCACATGCGGCTCAAACATTCGCTGATGCGCGACGTGCGCGAACAAGCGCGGCGGGCGTTTGCACAACGCACCCTGGAGACCGCGCAACTTGTCGGCGCGGGCACGTTGCTGGATCCGCAAGTTCTTACCATCGGCTTTGCCCGGCGCTTCGCGACATACAAGCGCGCCGATTTAATTTTTCGCGATGTCGAACGGTTGCGGGCGCTCGTCACGAATAGCGCACGACCGGTGCAAATTGTCTTCGCCGGCAAAGCACATCCGGCCGACAATCCTGGCAAGCAAGTGCTGCAAAACGTGTATCAATTCACGCGCGATCCGCGTTTCGAAGGACGCATTGCGTTCGTCGAAGACTACGGCATGCACCTCGCGCACATGCTTGTGCAAGGCGTGGATCTTTGGATGAATATGCCGCGCGTCCCGATGGAAGCCTCGGGCACGAGCGGCATGAAAGCCGCGTTAAATGGTGTACCCCAGTTTTCCACGATCGATGGTTGGTGGGAAGAAGGATATGAAGGGAATAACGGCTGGGCGATCACGCCGGAAGAGGATAGTGACGACGGCACATCAACGGCAAATCGTTTGTACACACTTCTGGAAACAGAAGTCGTACCACGCTATTACGAACGCGATGCCAGCGGCCTGCCCCACTTGTGGTTAACGACGATGAAGAATGCGATTCGCGTTGCCGGCCAGCACTTCACCGCACGGCGCATGGTCGAACAGTACGCGCGCAACTATTACGCGCCGTCCATCCTCGGAGACGTATTACCCGACGATCCGCCAACAGCCTGACTTTCGTTTATCTCTTGACCTGCGCGACATGACATCGATTGGCCAACCCACGCCGGGCTTCGGTTCACCGGTCGTTGCATCGTCCAACGATGCCGCGCCGACCATTGTGCATCTCTCGGCGGAGTACAGTCCGTTCGCGCGCACGGGCGGTCTTGCCGAGGCGGTGATGGGGCTGGCCAATTTCCAGGTGAAAGGCGGCGCGACGGTTGTCGTCTTCGTGCCGTTATACCGGACGGTGCGTGACTTTGCGCCGGATCTTGCACCACTCGGCCGACCCATTCGCATCGAACTTGGCTTTCGCGGATCCGAGGTCCGATTTTTTCGCGAAGTACAGCCTGCGCCCGGGCCGAAGGTGGTCTTCGTTGATATCCCGGAGTACTTCAATCGCGTCGGGCTGTATGGCGAAGGTGGTCGGGATTACGCCGACAACGCGCGCCGCTTCGCGATGTTTTCGCGCGCCGTACTCGATGCGATACCGCGCCTGATTGCGGGGCCCGTGCTGGTGCACGCACATGATTGGCACACCTCACTCGCATTGATGTTCATGCGCAGTTACGGAGATCTCCAGCAACGCTACGCCGCCACGCCAACGGTGCTGTCCGTACACAATGCGGGCTATCAGGGACACTTTCCGAAAGCGCAGTTGAGTGACTGCGGCATTCCCCCCGAGCTCTACACCTTTCGTCATCTCGAGTGGTACGACCGCATCAACTTTCTCAAAGGTGGGCTGACGTTCGCAGATATGGTGGTGACAGTGAGCCCTACGCATGCGATGGAATTGCGAACACCCGGCGGCGGCTTCGGGTTACACGATCTCTTTCGCTGGCTCGGTGATCGATTTACCGGCATCACGAACGGCATCGATCAAACATTGTGGGATCCGAACGTTGATGAGCAAATCACCGCGCACTACACGCGCGAGGATCCGTCAGAAAAGGCCAAATGCAAAGCGGCGCTCCAACGGTCATTTGGTTTGCCGCAACGACGCCGCACGCCGATGTTCGGAATGACGGGGCGCATGGTCACGCAAAAAGGTCTGGATTTGATTTTGAACTCGCATCTCGTGTGGAATCTTGATGCACAATTCGTGTTTTTAGGTCAAGGCGAGAAGCGATACGAAAACGCGCTACAGGCACTCGCGGCTGCGCGACCGCGGAACGTCGGTGTGCAACTCGATTTTACAGACCGTCTCGAACATCGGTTGATGGCGGGCGCAGACATGTTTCTGATGCCGTCGCAATATGAACCATGCGGCCTTACACAAATGCGGGCACAGCGATACGGTGCCCTGCCCATTGGACGACGGGTTGGTGGCATTGCCGACACGGTCGACGATGACGTGACGGGATTTCTTTTTGACGAATTCAAAGCCGGCGCGCTGGATTGGGCGATGTCACGCGCATTGGCGCGTTTCTCGGATCGCGATCAATGGGCACCGCGCATGGACACCGCCATGGGTCGCGATTTCGGCTGGGAGCGCTCGGCCGAACGGTACGGCGAAGTCTATCGTCGCGCGATGGTTATCGCGCGCGCCGGCCGCTAACCCGCGTCGTGGTGGAAATGCAGACCGCCGTGGCTGGCCAGCAATCGGTCATTGTACATGCGCATTGTTATCAGCCACCGCGCGAAGATCCGTGGCGCGAAGTTGTCGACGCTGAACCGTCTGCAGCACCAGACCATGACTGGAATGCACGGATAGATCGGGAGTGCTATTCGCGCCTCGCCGCTGCGGAGGTGCGCGTGCGCCGCCGCGATGCATTACCCAACGACCCTGATGCGAAAACCGGTGTGCAACGTCTCATCAATTTGTACGCGTGGTGTTCGTTTGATGTCGGTGCCACCTTGTGCGAATGGCTGGAAACCGAGGCGCCTCATACGCTCAACGCGATGCAAGCGGGCGATGCCGCGAGTGTGCGACGGTGCGGGCATGGCGGCGCGATTGCGGCTCCGTACCACCACGTGATTCTGCCGCTCGCGTCACCACGTGATCGTCTCACCGAAGTCCGTTGGGGCATCGCAGATTTTCGTCGTCGCTTTAATCGGGAACCGGAAGGCATGTGGTTGCCCGAATGCGCCGTCGATGAAGACACACTCGACGTGCTTGCACAAGAAGGCATTCGCTTCACCATCTTGGCGCCGTATCAAGTGCGCGGTGCTGATGGAAGCGGGATGCCGGTCCGATGGCGTGGAGCAAACGGCCGCGAGATCACTATTCTGCCGTACGACGGTGACTTGGCCGGCGAAGTGGCGTTTGGCGGACTATTGCAGAACGCGGGCGAACTCGCGCGTCGACTGGCGCCTGGCGCGGTGGATAAAAATGTCGGCCAGCAACCGCGTTGCGTCACACTCGCCACTGACGGTGAAACATTCGGCCATCATCATCGCGGCGGTGAGCGTTCGCTTGCAACCGCGCTGCTGCACATCGCCCGCGAGTCCGGCGCGCAACTCACCAATGCGGGTGCGCTCGTCGCGGAATACCCGCCGTCGCAATTCGTGACCCTCGTTTCGCCGTCGGCGTGGAGTTGTGCACACGGCGTTGAGCGTTGGCGCAGCAACTGCGGCTGTCGCATAGACGGGAGCAAACCACCAGCGCAAGAGTGGCGCGGTCCGCTCCGAGGTGCGCTCACTGCACTCGCGGACCAATGTCATGAGATTTTTGAACGCGAAGGTATCGCGTTGTTTCGAGGCGACGCGTGGTCAGTGCGCGATGCGTATGGCAGCGTCGTCGCGCTCGACGGCGCTCCACTCGACACATTCGTGCGCGAGCATATTGTGATAAATGCCAGCGCGTCGCAAATCCTGCGTGCTCGCGAGTTGCTCGAGCTCACACGCGCCTCACTCCGCACGTTCACCTCGTGCGCGTGGTTTTTCGATGAGGTCGATCGCATCGAAGTTCGGCAGGTGCTACGCTATGCTGCGCGCGCACTGGAGCTATCACACCAATCGGCGCGTCTCGAGGCTGACCTCGTGCTATCGTTGGCAACCGCCGTTGGCAATCGACCTGACAGCCCGTCCGCTGGAGACGTCTTTGTCCGCGATGCGGTACCCAGGGATGACGCAGCACTGATCACTGCCGCCGGCGTGACCGCGTGCGCCAGCCGCGGCGATTTCGACTCGCGCGTCGCGGTGTTTGATGTGACGGTACGCGCGATCGGCGACGAATGGGAGGCCACGCTCGAACACCGACGCACCGGTCAACGGCGCACATTTATTGGCGCGGTACGCGGCCATGGTGCAAACGTCGTCGTCACAATCACAGAAGAAGGCGCGACATCGTCCGGACCGCTCGACGTTGGCGTAAGCGAATTTCCCGAGTCCATCTCGATGCGCCTGCTTGCGCACACCGGTCTCGACGTGCTCGCCGAGTAACGACCTACGGCGCGCTCACCCACTGCAATCGTACACCCGCATACCATTGGCGCGCATAGGCCGGCGTCCACAATACAGGACGCTGGTCGAGCACATTGTTCACACCAGCCGACAGCTCTGCGCGGCGTGAGACCGCCAATCGCAACTGACCGTCGACAGATAAAAACGCGCCCTGCCGTCCAATGATTCCCGACTCCGTCGAAAATGCGCCAGTGATCGGTGCGCCACTTGGAATACCCACCAAAGACGCAGCTCCAGTGTAGCGCGCGGACACGTCAGACGATAAACCGCGACGCACGGCCCATTCCCGCGACCATCGCACACGGGCCGTATGCGTGGCGCGACGACTCAACGGCAACCCGGTGCCGAGGTCGCGCGCGCGAAGGAAATCATAGCCTGCGGAGAGTTCGGTTACACCAAACGTGGCGTGCAGACTGGTCTCCACACCCTGCGTTCGCGCACGTGCAACATTCACGTTGGTGTAGACCTGAAACCCTGCAGGATTATTTCCCCGATAGCGCCAGTCTATTAAATCCGCGACGTTGTTGCGATAGCCTTCAACGTCGAGCGTCAGTGTCGACATCGGCGCCCACGTCGCGCCAAGTGAACTACTCCACGATGATTCAGGAGTGAGCGCCGGATTGCCAACCAGCGTATAACCTGCCGCCGGATTGAAAAAGGTATAGCGCAATTCTTTAAACCCTGGCGCACGAAATCCACGCGCAACATTGGCGCGCAGTCGCAACGACGAGGTGCTCTGCAACGCCACGCCAACGGACGGGTTGGTTGTGCTGCCCCAGAGTTGGCTCGCGGTGTGACGTGCGCCGACAGTGAGCAGGAACGGACCCGTCGCCCATGCGTCGCGCGCATAGACTTCGTTGACGGCATCACGGGCGCTATCGCCATCGACTTTCCGTGGCGCAATGAGTGTGCGCACAGCACGTTGCACGCCAATGTCCACGGCGTGCGCGCCAAACACGCGCGTGTAGGAAACGAGATAGCGCGACTGCCGTTCCTGTTGCTCTACCGAATCGGCTGACCCGCGAATCGGTAAGAGTCCACGCGATTGACGGTATTGATACACAAATCGCTGCTCGAACGCGCGTGCGCGTATACTGCCACCCAGTACCGATCCCTGTGCCTCGAGAAATCCCTGCGCTCCTCGGTTATCGATAAAGCCATTGAATTGCGCATCCAATGGAAAACGTTGCCGCTCCTGGGAGGCTTGCACGTCGAGTCGAAGCGCGAGTCGTGTGCTGAGCGCGTAGCGCAGATCCGTACGGAGATCGTAAACGCGATTGAACGTCGAACCCACCGCATCGTAGCCGGTCACGCGATCGGACTGTCGCCACCCACCATTCAGCCGATACCCAAAACCTCCGATCGTCTGGCTGGCGCCCACCGTGCCTTCACTCCGGCCCAACGCACCGGTGCGGCCCAGTGCATCCAGTGTCAGCCTTCGTGTTGGTGCTGACTGCACGATGTTGATGACGCCACCCAAGGCATCACTGCCAAACTCAACACTCGACGGTCCCTTCGTCACTTCAATGCGTTCCGCTGCAATGGTCGACAACCGTCCAATATCACGACTTTCGACGAGCGCACCGGCCACGGGTTCTCCATCCACTAAGACCAACACCCGGGCGTCATCAAATCCGCGCACCGAAATCGAAGTCTTTGACGGGGCCGATGGTATTTCCTGTAGCCCTGGTATTTGACGCAGCAGTTGATTCACGGACACCGCCGCGACCGCTGCAATTTCACGTTTGTCGAGCACCGTGACGCTGCGTGCCGATTCACTGGCGCGAATCACTCGTTGACCAACCGTCGTCGTGAATACAGGCAGCACCGTTGGCAACGCTTCGAGCAGGATACGCATGCTGTCACGCGTCACCACAACGCGCTGTTCTCGAAAACCAAGCGCGCGTACTACCAGTGTATCGCGATTCAATACCGAAAGCGCAAAGCGACCAACGTCGTTACTCCGCGCGCGTGACAGCGACCGTGTCGCGCGAATCTCCGCCGAGAGTACGCTGCCACTATCTACCCGACCGACGACGATGCCGTGCACCACAAATGACGAGGGCGCCACACGCTCCTGTGCTC
>JAYTTR010000219.1:0-7792 GCA_043744935.1 Gemmatimonadaceae bacterium | reverse complement strand
TCGGCACTCACGAATCGATGGCGCGGCTGGTATCTCTCCGTCTTCACAAGATGCCCGATCGCGCTTCACGACCCGCTTACTCTGCCCGCACTCCCATTCATGAATCGTCGACTTGTTGTTCTATGCGTCGCGGCATTAGTGCCTCACGTTGTGCACGCGCAATTGGCTCCGGTTGGTCCGCCGCGTGCGGTGCGGCGCGACATTCCAATAACTAACGCAATACGGCGTGCGTACGCGTCTGGTTCGCGCGACTCCACAGGTCGTCCGGGGCGCAATTATTGGCAGTTGCGCACCGATTACTCCATTGACGTGTCGCTCGACCCAAGCACGTCACGATTGAGTGGTAAGGCCATCATCACGATGCACAACAATAGCAACGATTCGTTGCCGTCGATCGGACTTCGGCTCGATCCCAATCACTTTATTGGGACAAATCCACGCGCCGCCACGTGGACGCCGGCCGAGAATACCGAAGGCATCGTTATCACAAAGCTGGTAGTGGACGGTCGCACGGCAGTCCTCAATGCGCCGCCACAAGGTGGCCGCTTGGGGCCGCAGCGTACGCCGGCCGAACCAACGCTGGTGTCGGGTACATCGACCAATGCGCGCATTGTGCTGCCCAAGCCGGTTCCGGCGAAGGGTACCGCGATCATCGAGATCGAATGGAATCACAAACTGCCCGGCGGACCTGGTGTTGGTCATCGCATGACGCAACGGTGGGCCGACACGTTGTACCAGCCAACGCAGTGGTTTCCACGCGTCGCCGTATACGACGATCTGCGTGGTTGGGATACCGAATTGTATCTCGGCCCATCGGAGTTTTATAACAATTTTGGGACGTTCGATGTGCGTATCGACGTTCCAGCAGGGTGGATAGTTAGCGGTACCGGTGTGCTACAAAACCCTGAGCAAGTGCTCACGGCAAGCGCGCGAGGGCGGCTTGTCCAGGCGCTCACGACAGATGCGATCACGACTATTGTGAGTGCCGACGAAATTGGTGCAGGGCAGGCTACTGCATTGGGCAACGCCAATGGACGACTGATCTGGCGCTTTCATGCCGATACGGTCAACGATTTTGCGTGGGCAACAGCCAGGAAATTCGTGTGGCAAGCAACGCGCGCAACCATTCCCGGAAAAGGTGTCGTGCCAATCAACATGTATTTCCAACCCGGCAATGCCAATGCGTTCACGCGCGCAGGTGAAATATCTCGCCATGCGCTCGAGTACTACTCCAAGCTGTGGTTCCCATATCAATTCCCGCAGCTGACGCTGCAGGACGGGCCCAGCGCTGGCATGGAATATCCAATGGTGATCAACTCCAATCAGGGCGCGGCCGATCATGAGACTGGCCATCAATGGTGGCCGATGGTGGTCAGCAACAATGAAACAATGTATGGCTGGATGGACGAAGGCTTCAATCAATACATGAACATTTTATCGGGTGCAGATGCCTCGAAATTGCCGCCGGTGTTTGACGGCTTGGGGCAACGCTACGGCGCAACGAGCGGTAACGAAGCGGAACCGCCGATGATGTGGAATGCGAATTACGCGGGGCCGCAGTTCTACGGATTCCAAACGTATAACAAGACACCGCTCATGCTCTCGGCCCTTGGCGGTGTTGTTGGCGATAGTGCAGTGCAACGCGCACACAAGGCATGGGCGAACGCGTGGATGTTCAAGCATCCATCGCCCTGGGACTACATGTTTTTTATGAACAACGCACTCGGCCGCGACCTCGGCTGGTTCTGGTACGCGTGGCTTTTCACGACGGAAAGTGTGGACGGTCGCATCGAGAAAGTCGTGTCGACCGCGACGCGAACGTTGGTCACGGTGCGTCAGGATGGTCAGATGCCATCGCCGGTCATTCTCGAAGTGAAATTTGCGGAGAAAGGCCCGGCGATTCGGTTGATGAAAAACGCGGTGATGACAGATAGCGTGACCTCGGTGGTCACGTATCCAGTAGACGTATGGTTTGGTGGGAATCGCTCCTTTGTGGCCGAGCTCGCGTTTGGTGCGCGCAAGATCGAGAAACTCACGCTCGATCCGCAGAAGCGTTTTCCAGACCGCAATCCGGCAGACAACGTGTGGGCGCGAGTGGAAAAGCCGTAGCGCAAAAAGCCGAAGCTACATCGCGTGCCACTTATAGTGCGTCACCATCACCGTGTGGGAAGACATCGCAAAGGGCGCATCGCCGATTGTGCCCTTCGTCTGGCTATCAGCGGTACTGCCAACTTCGAGCGGACGGCCTGTCGCTGCGTCGTAAATCATGTATCCGTTGCTTGTTATTTGAGGGATAGGCAAACGATCAAGTATCCCTGTGTCTGGAGCGCCCAAGTGCGAAACGAGCTTCGACATCTCGGCGCGCATAGCGGCCATGTCAATCGACAAACGTTTTGTGAATCGCCAGCACACGGATGCTGCGGATCCGCCGGGGCACGTGACAACCCCGCTGAATTGCGTCACCTGTGCACTGATCATTTCTGCGCCCGGCATTCCGGGCAACGGCTGTCTGAGAATTTCAGCGACGCTGTCACCGACGGTCCACGATCGGTCAAAGACAGCTCCCGTCATCCCGGTCCACGAAAGGCGCGCCGTCGCACTTGCGGACCTGCCGGTAAGCACCGATGTTCGCAAATTGGCCGCCTGGGCTGGTGCTAATGCGCTCAAACGCGCAAATGCTGGCGCCATGACCGAATCCATTTGCCTTAAAAATGCTAGCGAGTCGTCAAGCCCAACAAAGCTTCCGCCATTACTCACGACAAATTTCATGACCACCCGTCCAAGCGCATCACGCGAGATCCCGATGTTGCCCAACTTCTCGGGCAGCATGTCGCCGCTGGAAGGTCCAATCGAGATCAGCAGGCCTTCTGGATGTGCGCGCACGTCAAGCCGAGAGGTGATCTCTTGGCTGACCGAGTCAGTTTTTCCGTCGCGCGTTGAAACCGTGAAGCCCACGCCCGAGACTTCGGCGACAGCGTTGGCCGGCCACGCGAATCGCGGCGTGATTGTTTGCGCACGTACCATTGGCGCGTGTACCATTGACGCGGACGCGGCCATGAAAAGAAACAGTGAGCAACGTTGCATATGCATTGTCCTTTGAAAGATTGCGAACTTGTTGCCGCGTGTTCCGCTTGCTACCGAAACAGCGCTGTCGACTTTTGAATGGTCTGCGCGATGCCCCACAACGCAGGTAATAATACCACCAACCACGCCGCAATGAGCCACGTACGTTGACTGCGCGGGGCGTTACTCATGTTTCGATTGCCCGGGATAACGACACACGCGGCATTCCGCGCAAACGAGCTGCCGCGACAAGCCCAATGACCAGCAGCGCGGACATCATGTACATCGTCACTCCATATGCTTCACTTTTGGGTGCTCCAGAAGCAATGCGATATTCGCGCACATAGTTCACAAGTGCGGGGCCAATGATGCCGGCCACCGACCACGCGGTGAGGAGCCGTCCGTGTATCGCACCTACTTCTTCCGTGCCAAATAAATCGCGCAGATACGCCGGAATGGTTGCAAAGCCACCGCCATACATCGTCAGTACGATGACGAATGCGAGGACAAAAAGTGGAACGCTGCCGTTGCGTCCGGTCGATGGAATGATGGCGTAAAGCAGCGTGCCGAGCGCGAAGAACGTGAGGTATGTCGCGCGCCGTCCGATGTGATCAGACAGCGATGACCATAAAAATCGTCCACTTAAATTTGCAAGACTTAGCAGACCCACAAAACCAGCGGCGGCGGCGGCATCAATGCGACCCGGAAATGTTTCTTGTATCATGGCCGAGGCTTGCCCGAGTACGCCGATGCCGGCGGTGACATTGGTGCAGAGCATCACCCACAACAACCAGAACTGCGGCGTGCGTACCGCGTCATGGACACTTGTTGACGCGATGGCGGCTCGCACAGGACGCTGCGGTTGACGTACCGACGCCGTGCGCTGTGGCGTCCAGTCCTGTGCAGGAATGCGCACCGTGAAGGCACCGAACAACATCAGTGCGAGATAGAGCACGCCCAACGTGGCGAACGTTTGCGCAACGCCCGATGACGTCACGCTGCGATAGTGCGCCATGAGCAAGACCGACAGCGGAGACGCAATCATCGCACCCCCGCCGAAACCCATGATGGCCAGGCCGGTCGCCATTCCAGGCTTGTCAGGAAACCATTTCAGCAGCGTGGAGACTGGCGAGATATACCCAATGCCGAGTCCAATACCGCCTAACACGCCGTATCCGAAAATCAGCAACCAGAATTGATGCGTCGCAATACCGATCGCCGCGACAAAAAATCCACTCGCAAAACAACACGCCGCCGTGAACATGGCGCGGCGCGGTCCGACGCGCTCGAGCCAGCGTCCGAACAGGGCAGCGGAGAGTCCGAGCGCGACGATGGCCGTGCTGAAAATCCAACCGATGCGACTGACCGACCAATCGTCCGGTAGCGCGCTCGCACGTCCAAGCAGACGCGAGAGTGGCAGGTTGAACACGCTAAAAGCGTAGGCTTGGCCGATCGATAAATGGATGGCCAGTGCCGACGGCGGCACGCGCCACCGGTTGTAGTGCAGTGGCGCGATGGAGTGGGCTCGGTTCAGCAGGGACATCGACGACGGCTTAAGTGGTGTCGCGTGTGCAGCGCGGATGCATGGTACTTTGCCGATGCCGCGTCCTGGCGCAACCCTTCCGTTTGACGAGGTACCCCGGCCATGTTCCAAGAGTGCGCGCTCAATGCGCCGCGCTGCTCCCTTCACACATCAGCGCAATGCAACTGAATCCCCGTGACGATCGGGTGTCCGACGAACGACTGCGTCACGCGCTGGTCGCGCTGGCACGCGTGCATGTCACCGCGACACAATCACTCACTGCGGCGTTTCATTCGCTCGCCGATGTCGTGATGTCGGCGATGGATATTCAACGATTTAGCGTGTGGCTGTGTACGGACGATCAGCACGCCGTTCGTCAGTTGTATCTCCACTCGGGGATCACCACAGCGACTTCTGAAGGGACGATTTTGCGTACGGAAGATTTTCCCAGTTATTTTCGTGCATTGCGTGACAACCGGACGCTCGCGATCGAGACGCTTGACGATGACGTCGTACGCGAACTTGCCGCGCCGTATTTACAGCCACTCGGCATCGGTGCGCTGCTCGATGCGCCGTTCTTTCGTGGTGGAACGGCGGTGGGGATTGTCTGCAACGAGCATGTCGGTGCTGGTCGTACGTGGACGGTGGCAGAACGTGCGTTTGCTGGCGCCGTTGCGGACGCATGCGCGCGATTGTTCGAGGAAGTCGCGCGTCATACCGCCGAACACTCGGTGGAAGTCTATCGGCAGAAGCTCACTGAATTGCGTCGCCTGGAAGCCGTGGGACGTCTCGCGGCCGGCATCGCGCATGATGTCAACAATCTGCTCATGGTCATCGGGGGGAACGCATCGTTGCTCGATGAATCGGTGACGTCGCCGCAAGATCGCGAACTGTTGCAGTCTATTGCGGACGCGGTAGCGAGTGGGCAGCGCATGACCTCGCAACTCCTGCAGTTCGGGCGCGGCGCAACGGGTGGGCCAACAGTTTGCGCACTCGATACCATCGTGGCCGATGTCGTTCGTATGGCCGGGGCCGCACTGGGCGGCACGTTCCGTGTGGAGACCACGGTGCGCGCGCCCATGAGCCGCGTGTTCGTTGACAGCGCAGAGTTTGGGCGCGTGGTGTTGAATTTGTTGTTGAACGCGCGCGATGCGATGGATGGTGTTGGGACTGTCGAGGTCGACGTCGGTGGGCAGGATGTCATGACGGCGGATGGTGCGCGTCGACGGTGCGTGGTCGTGACAGTGCGCGATCGAGGGGTGGGTATGACCGAAGAGATCCGGCGTCGCATGTTCGATGCATTTTTTACGACGAAGGGGAATGGGACTGGACTTGGATTGGCAATCGCGCATCAGATTGTACATCGCGCCGGGGGATTTATTCAGGTGGAGAGTACGGAGGGTGTGGGAACGGCGATTTCGGTGATGTTACCGACGATAGAGTAAGGCAATTATTTCGGCACCAAGACGCGTCGCGCAATTCGTCCCCTGAATGTTCGCGAAGGCGCTAGTTCAAACTTGGAGCTTCTAGCGCGAACGATTTCCGAACACTAGCATGGCAGTGTGGTGCAAATTGTATTTCGAAAATTCCCGCGCTGCAACAAAAGGATTCGTGTCCTGCCAATGATTTCCGCAGTTGACGTTCTGCAATACTGGGGCAAAGCGCGCGCTGATGACGACGCAGAGGTCGCATGGCATCCGATTGCATATCATTTGCTCGACGTCGCGGCGGTTGCCGATTGCTTACTGTCGCAGCGGCCGCAGACTCGGCGGCGCGCGGCTTGGCTATTTGACATGAGCGAAGTCGATGTGCATCGGCTCATTGTTTCCTATGCCGCGCTGCATGACTTGGGAAAGTTTGCGCCGCGATTTCAGGCACTGGCGAGTCCGCGAGGTTGGCGGTGGCCTGACTCGCTTGCAGGTGTCGATGCGTCGCCATACCAAAAATCGATGCATACTACCGATGGTCTCTTGCTGTGGCAGCGCGAGCTTCGAGGCGACTTCGCCGAGCGAATTTGGAAGGGATCTCCTGGTTCCGTGCACGTTCTGGAATGCGCTGTATTCTGTCACCACGGAAGACCGATTGATCTCCGGCAAGGAGGTTTGGATAGCGTGTTCAGTTCGGGCGCGATGAATGCGGCGCGCAGTTGTACTCACCTCGTGCTTAACCGAGTCCTCGCAACTCCCATCGATACACCGCCGCCAAGCAAGCCGCGCTTGAAAATCGCATCGTGGTGGCTCGCAGGGCTACTGACGTTGTGCGATTGGATTGGTTCAAACGATGACTTGTTCCCCTATGTACTGCCGATCGACGCGGATGATGACCTCTCGCATTATTGGGAGATCGCGAAGGGTCGTGCTACGCGAGCGATCGATGCAGCGGGTCTTCGGCCAATGCCGAGCGCGCCACTCGCGACGTTCGAAAGTCTGACGAAGATCGAGTCACCGACACCCACGCAGCAGTGGGCGGCAACGGTAGTACTTCCGGATGCTCCGATGCTTGCGATCATCGAGGACGCGACGGGCTCGGGCAAGACTGAGGCGGCGCAGATGTTAGTGCACCGACTAATGGCGGCTGATCGCGCGAGCGGCGCGTACTGGGCCATGCCAACGCAGGCGACCGCGAACGCGATGTATGATCGGCAGTACGAGGCGATCGGCGCCTTATTTGCGAAGGATATGGCGCGCAAACCATCATTGACGCTAGGTCACGGGCAAGCGAAGCTGCACGAAGCGTACCGCGCGACGGTCTTGCCGCAGGTAAGCGCCGGAGCTTGGAAGCATGAGAGCACTGATGATGACGATGGGTTGGGATCCGCCAGCGCCGCGTGCGCCGCGTTTCTCGCTGATGATCGACGTGCATCGCTGCTCGCTGATATTGGTGCTGGTACCGTTGATCAGGCATTTCTTGGCGTACTGCCAACTCGGTTCAATGCGCTGCGATTGTTTGCGCTCTCCGAAAAGGTGTTAGTCCTGGACGAGGTGCATGCGTTTGATGCCTATATGTCAACGGAAGCGGTGCACCTTCTTCGGTTTCACGCTGCGCTTGGGGGTTCCGCAGTGCTACTCTCGGCGACGCTCACAGAGCGGCGACGACGTGAATTCGAAGGAGCGTGGAGCGGGAGCATTGTAGACGTGGAGCAGTTTCGGGAAGCATACGTTGCGCCGGAAGATGCGTCCAACTCGCCGTACCCTCTAGCGACGATTG
>JAYTTR010000218.1:0-2041 GCA_043744935.1 Gemmatimonadaceae bacterium | reverse complement strand
GCCACTCATGTACATCTTGAGTGTTTTTGTGTCGTAGTACGTCGCGTAGCGAGCCAGGATTTCACGTGCATGCGCCAAGTCACGCACGGGCTCTGACGAAAAGACACCCGGTCCCGTGGTGTAAATGCGCGGTCCAATCATGTCACCCATCTCGACATGATCGGTATACGAGAGAAAATCGGTGGTGGACGTTTGCGGATCACGCGTGGTGGTGGTGCCATACGCGAGCGTCGCGAGATACTGCCACGTTTGCGTGTTGTGGATTTGTGGCGTGAGCCACTGTGGGTGATAGTGTGTGTCCACAAAGCCCGGCATGATCGTCTTCCCGGTGATGTCAAAAACTTGTGCACCATCGGGAATGGTCACAGTGCCGCGTGCGCCAACAGCGACGATGCGACTATCGCGTACCACGACGTCGGCGTTCTCGATAATTTCCTTCCCCTTCATCGTGAGTGCACGTCCACCACGAAATACGGCCACGCCTTTCGGCAAATCGCGTGTTGCATTCAACGCGACGCGCACTTCGGCGGGCTTATATCCTACGGTCTTCTTGGTGGTGTCCGCCTTCGCAATTGAATCGGAGCGCGTGATGCTATCCTTGACTGACTTCGTCGTGTCAGCGCGTAGCAACGCTTTGGCCTTGCCATCGATTTTGAGCGAATCGTCGACAAGTTTTGCTGTATCCAGATCATACGTCCACATCGCGTTGCCCAACGCCCACATGATTTTGCGAGCGTCGCCTGACCACGTAGGAAACTCACCGCCAATGGTGTTGAGTTTCTTCACGGGAACAGACGCTGCTGCCGGTGCTGCGACATTGACCGTTGGCGCCGTGCTCCCAATTTGCGCGACGGTGATGGTGTACAAATCCATGCCCACCATCGCGAGCGCCTGATCGCCCTTCGGTGCCATCAGCACGAGTCCTGCTGGTGGTGCTTGCGGCGGTGTGGGTTCGAGATCGTGGCCTAGGTGCGTGCCAAATCCGAGGCCAGCGAAACTATTTCCGCCACCAATTTCCGCACCAACCGGGCGCGCGCCGCGACCACCGATGTATTGCAGTGCGCCACGCGCGACGAGCGCTGCATCGAGTCCGATTGGCGCGTCGCTATCTCCGCTCGAACCGCTCGCGCCGGGAGGCAGCGGACCAGTGACGCGCAAATGTGTCTTCAAGTCGGTGCCATCCCAACGAAACGACTGGAGCCCTGCGCCGCTGTACGCAAAGATGCGCATCGTGTCCTGCGTAAAGTGCGGCGACCCCATGCCGCCCGATGGCATGATTGCCGTCACGTTTCCACCATTCGCATTTACCCAGACAAACTCCGCTGCAGCAGGACCAAAAAATGCTGCGCCTGCCTCCTGCATCTCACGAGCGGCTGCTCGCAACGCGACAATGCGATTTGTCGCCGACCAGGCGAGATCGGTATACAGGCCGCCGCTCGCCAGCGTGCGCGTACTCCAATTGCCTTTTGCGTCTGTTGTTGCGCGCGTAATACTGCCGCCACGAGCGTCATGCCACGTCACGTAGGCGAGCGATTTTCCATCAGGCGACCACACCGGATTGAACTCGCCGACGTCTGTCGTGGACACGCGTTTCGGCGTGCCATTTGGCAAGGACATTACGTGAATGCGACCGAGCGACGAGAACGCAACGAGCTTCCCATCGGGCGATGGCGCAATGTCGCGAATCTGTCGTGCCTTGAACGTGGACGCGGTATCAATTTTGTACGCGAACTTCACTTCGGGACCCATCTCCAATTTCACTTCCGCTTCGAACGGAATTTTTACTGGGGCTGTTTTGTCGACCGGCACGCGCCAAATCTCACCGCCATACGTCACCACAATGGCTTTCGAATCTGGCGTGAACGAATAGCCCGGATACACATCCATTGGCGCTCGCGATTCCATGTCGTCGCGCTGCACGGGGAACGCCAGCCAGTCTTCCTGCTGTGTTGCGAGATCGCGAATACGCAATCCAGTTTTCGTTTCGAAGCGAGTGCCGTACACGAGATATTTTCCGTCGGGTGACAACGCCGGACGAAAC
>JAYTTR010000217.1:0-2048 GCA_043744935.1 Gemmatimonadaceae bacterium | reverse complement strand
CATCATGTTCGGCGCGTCGCTGCCGTCTGGAGAGATCGCCAACAACTCCTTGAAGCGACTCGCCGCTGCACGCGCCATGGTCTGCTGCTCGGCGCCCTTGAGCCCCTGCGCCGCTTCCAACTCACTCATGCCGAGATACTGCATGCTCCCGTTCTTGAGCTCGCGATAGCTGGTGTCGACTCCGGCCTTTTCAATCACCGACTTCCAATTCTTCATCGCGGCGGGTTTATCGTTGCGCTGATTGGCCGCGTTGCCGAGGACGTAGTAGGGATACGGGCTTTCGCGACTTAGAATGAGCGAGCGATTGGCGTAAAAGTCGGCCGAATCAAGTTGTCCGCTATTCGATGCGTCGAGTGCTTTGCGCGTCAGTGCAAGCCACGCATCGTTTTGGCGAAGCGCCATGACTTCATTGGCACATGCAGGCAGCGCCGTGACGATGGCCTTGAACGCCTCATCGAGATGTGCGACGAGATCGTACGGTTGCTCTGGTTGGGTCACCATGCCAATCGCGCCACGCGTGCTCATGAATCCAACCGTGGGCTCCAGGCTGAACAGCACGAGCACTTGCGACAAGATGTAATTGTATCCGGCCGGATTTTTCGCAAATCGCTCCGGCTTCGTATCGAGTTCTTTGAGCACGGACTTCAGTAAGTCAGAACGCGCGGCAGCGGTTTGCGCCGATTTTGCTCGTTGAATGCCCAGCGTAGCGACTGCCAGTTCTTTCGGGCTGTTTGCATCGATGTTGCACGCGGCGGACACGCCGCCAGGCTGCGCAAACATCATGGTCGGAGCAAATGAGGCAGCAGCCAGCAAACATGCACCGGCGAGAAACGTCAGACGCATGACTTCGACTCCTGAAACGGGAAATATCCGAGCGGTACCTGAAAACGGCTGGCACACGCGCCGTGCTGTGGTTATTCAAACTATATGCCCGAACGCATTCGCACCCGTTTTCTCGTGATCGGCAGTGGCGTTGCCGGTCTCCACGCCGCATGGCGCGCCTCGGCGCACGGTGAGGTGACCGTGCTCACCAAGCGTACCCTCTTTGACTCAGCGACGGCCTATGCGCAAGGTGGCATTGCCGCTGCGCTCGGTGCGGGTGACTCGCCCGCGCTGCATCGCCGCGACACGCTGGCCGCCGGCGCCGCACTCTGTGATGCCGAGGCGGTGCAGGTCCTGGTTGAGGAGGGGCCGGCGCGAGTTCGTGAGCTCCAAGCTGCTGGCGCGCGCTTCGATCTCGATCCTGACGGCGATTTTCAACTAGGCAAAGAGGCCGCGCATTCGCGAAATCGTATCGTCCATGCGCAGGGCGACCAAACGGGTGCTGAAGTCGCGCGTACCCTCGTGGCCAAGGTGCGCGAAAGCCGGGCCATTCGCGTTGAAGAAACAGCGCGCGTGCTCGACCTGCTCTTGGTCGACGACGGGGACGGTGTACCCCAGTGTGCCGGGGTGCGGGCCAGCCTCGCGGGACGCGCCGTAGAAATCGTCGCCGATGTGACGGTGCTCGCGACTGGTGGGTGTGGACAGATTTATCGGTACACCACCAATCCGCAGGTGGCAACGGGCGACGGGTTTGCGATTGCACATCGCGCAGGCGCTCGGTTGGCGGACATGGAGTTCGTACAGTTCCACCCCACCGCACTCGACACATCCGAAAATCCGCTCGCGTTAATCTCGGAAGCGGTTCGTGGCGAAGGGGCGGTGTTGCTCAATGGTCTCGGGGTACGCTTCATGCCCAAGCGACATCGCCTTGCGGAATTAGCGCCGCGCGATGTCGTAGCACGCGAGATTTTTCGCGAACAGCAGGCACATGGAACCGTCGTTCTTGACGCGACGAAGCTTGGACCGCAATTCGCCGTGCGCTTTCCAGGCATCTTCGCTATTTGCCGGGCACGTGGCATCGATCCGTCGAAGGAACCGATACCTGTGACGCCAGCGGCGCACTACATGATGGGGGGAGTGGTCACCGATCTCGCCGGACGCTCCAGCATTCCGCGACTGTACGCCGTGGGTGAAGTCGCACGCACGGGTGTGCATGGCGCCAACCG
>JAYTTR010000216.1:0-7883 GCA_043744935.1 Gemmatimonadaceae bacterium | reverse complement strand
TTTTCTTCACCGGTTTGCATGGCGACTATCACCAGCGCAGCGACGAACCCGAGTTCATTGACTATCCCCACTATGCGAAGATCGCCAACTACATTCGCGATCTCGTTGTTGAAGTGGGCAACGGACCGCGCCCGCGCCTGAATGGCACGAAACCGGCCAAGCCGCGCGTGATCACACCGTAAATCTCGGAGGAGCTGGCTCCTAGTCGTGTCCTCTGCTCGTGAAGCGCGTATAAAACACATGCGAGTTCATTCCCGGATTCGCATGCCCGAGACTCGCGTTTGATAAGTGGTGCATCGTGTAGCCGAAGGCGAGACGTGTACTGCGTGACGCGTCCCACTGTAGCGACACGCCGGGCGACACCGTGAAGTTGGCCTGCGTTGCTTTGCCGTACGGCACCACCTTGCTGAACCATGCGGCGCCCGAGGTGACTTGCCATACGCTGGACCAACGCGGTCGCAACGGAATTTCTGCCTGCGCACTAAGCGGTGCGATGCCCAAGCCATGACTGTCGTGCGGGAGGTAGAGGGCCAGACGCCCAGGATCAGCAGCATGGTTTGGATCTAAGAGCGTCCGCGGAATGCGGCTGAACGGCGCGGCGCTGTTGACGAGCATCAAAGGCAACGCCTCAATCACCCAACTGAAGCGCGCGCGCTTGAACGCGAAGAGATCGTGCGTCCACTGCAGGCCAATCATCCGCAGCGATCCGTGAATATTTTCATTCGCGTTTGCGGTATACGTGCCGATCGAACCGCCAGCCCAAACGTCAAATCCATCGACGCCCGGCAAGCGATGGAACGACGACGGGGACTGCGCCTTGAGCGGCGAGGAGGCATACAGCACGATCAGTGTGCCAAGGATCGCGCGCGCCGACCGACGAGAAAACGCAGATGGCCTGATGATGTGTTTCTCCTTCTCTTCGTTTGGTCGGGCCGGCGAACGAAGATAAATATGGCCGGAGTGCAAATAGGGAATGGGCGGCGGATTGCGAATGGGGACGACTCGCGCAACGGAACGTCAGACGTCACATTTGTGTAGAGCAGCTGACTAGACTGCGGCGTAGACCGACGCATACTCTTTTTCAGTCAGGAATCGCAATGACGGACGCCTCTGCAGCGGCAGGATCGCAGCCCACCAGTGAAACGGTAACACCGGATGCGGTCCTGGCCACCGCCCCCGATCTTGAGCGGCTTGAACGCGCACGACGCGATCTCCTGCGCGTGCATCGTGCGCTTCTCGAAACCGAGCGGTTGCGGTTTGAGAAGGTGCACGGACGTGTCGCCAACAACAGCGCGTTTTTGCAGCTGGTCATCGCCGATCCATGGTTTGATTGGCTCCGTCCGATGGCGCAAATGGTGCTCATGATTGACGAACGCACCAGTGACAAGAAATCGCGCCTTGGCACAATCGAAGCGACGACGCTGTTCGACCGCGCGTGCAGCATGTTGCGCGCTGATGCAGACGGCGACGCCTTTCAGCGACTGTTCTTTCAGGCTGTGCAATCATCGCCCGACTTGGCAGTGCTCGCGCGCCAAGTCGCGCTGGGGCTCACCACCTGAGCGCTCGCGTGCACCGCGGTGTGTGGAGCGCATTGGTCGTGTGCGCCTTTGCCGCGTGTGCCCGCGCAACGACACCCAGTCGCGCCGTAGTGGCGGGTAGCGCTTCGCGCGACTTTACGCCGCAGTTCGATCGTGTCTGGAATCAATATGAACAGCTCTATCCGTCGTTCACTTACAAGGCCGTCGACTGGCGCGCGCAACGCGCCATCTATCGTCCGCGTGCGCAAAACGCGCGGTCACAAGATGAATTTGTCGCCGTCGTGCGCGAGATGCTCGCGCCGTTACACGACTTGCACGCTTTCTTGATCGATCCGCGCGGCGACATCGTACCAACCTACCAGCCGTCCGGCGTAGCAAACTTCGATCGTTCGCGCTGGGAGCGGGCGTTACGCGACGCGAGCCTCGTCAGCCGGAGTAACGGCATCGGAGAAGCGATGGTTGGCGGCTATCCGTATCTGTTTATCGGGTCATGGAACGCACCGCTTGACATCACAAGTCTCGACCTCGCACTGGCGCGAGCACGTGACGCCACGGGGTTGATCATTGATGTGCGTATCAATGGCGGTGGGAACGATGCAACGGCACTGGCGCTCGTTGCGCGATTTGCAACGCGTTCTTTCGCTGCCTCCTATGTGCAAATGCGTCACGGAGCATCAACCGCCGACCTCGATAAGCCGCTCGCACGTACTGTCACACCACGCGGAGCGTGGCAGTTCACTCGGCCCGTCGTCGTGATTGCCGGCCGCGCTGGTTTTAGCGCAACAGAAAGTTTTGTTGCCGCAATGCGTACACTCCCCAATGTCACCGTCATCGGTGACACCACGGGTGGCGCATCGGGAAATCCTGCCACCTTTGCGTTGGAAAACGGATGGCAGTTCAGCGTGCCGCGTTGGTTGGAATACGGGCCTGATCGCATGCCGATCGAAGGCCGAGGTGTACCGCCGCACCTGACGCTCGCCTGGAATCCCGACAGCTACGATAGCCAGCGCGATCCACTGATCGACGCCGCCGTTGGTGTGCTTGGTGAGCGTACGGGCGTGTACCGCATTGCGCCGGCAAGCAACGGCAACGCGCCGCGCTCCGTGACGCTCTCGAGGAAGGAATGAACGCTGTAGGTCGAGTTGGTGCTGCCGTGTTCTTCGGGATGTTACTCGCGCCATTGATGCTTTCCGCGCAAAGCGCCACGCCGCCGAAACCGAAGTTGCCTCCGTCGCTCAAAATTCCGACAACCTTCGACAGCTTGTTCGCAGAGCGCGATGTCCGTGCGGAAGGAGCGTTGGGCTACTTAGGCTGCATGCAACGCACCATCAGCGCGTTGCGTGGCGGCGCACTCGGCGCAGTACCGAAGGAGTGGTCTATTGCCTGCATGCAGCAAGGAGCCGAGTGGCGCGGCGTGTTTGGGGAACTCACCGACGGTGCCCCAGGCTTCACCGTTCGATTGCAATACGCGTTGCGCGGCACTGGCGTCGTGGTGCGAGATCCGGTCGACACGGCACGTGCCGGCGGCATTGCGCGCGCGCTGTTTCGCGGACTCTCCGCGCCGCTGCCCGGTGCGGGCAAGTATGAGTTCATACCACTCGCACTCCCACAAAAGACGTATATCGAAGTGTGGTTCGTTCCCGTCCCGTCAAATCCGTCGCGCGTTGTCGTCGGTGGCGACTCGGTGATTCAGATGTCGCTTGACGGGACACGTGAGCTCGGGCATACGCGTGCCGCTCCGGCAATTCGCGAACTCGCGTTGCCGACGAATGGTGCGGCGTACGTGCTGGAGAGTTCGGAAGAACGCATTCCGTTGTTGAGTGAGTTGGTCGCATCACGACTCGCGTTTGACTTTGTGCCGCAGGTCTCGGTGCGAACGCGTCAGTACGAATCGCTGTTGACGCGCGCGCTTTTATCGTCTCGTCACTGGAAGCACACTCACCGTTAATGCACACACGACTTATGGCTTCGCTCATGGCGTCTTTGATGGCGCTGTATGTTCATCCATCGCGTTTATCGGCCGATGGGCACACGTTGGCGCCCTGTCCAAACACACCAAACTGTGTATCGACAGAAGCGACAGAAGCACTGCAACGGATGCCGACTGTTCCGTTCGCGGATAGTCCGTTACTCGCGCAGGCGCGCGCGTCCGCGGCACTGCTTGCGGAGCCTCGGAGTAAAGTGACAGCGCAACAGCCGGGCTACATACACGGCGAATGCCGCAGCTTCCTGTTTCGCTTCGTCGATGACGTAGAAATTGTTGTCGATTCATCGGCACACGTATTTCGCTTTCGTTCGGCATCGCGCGTGGGACGCAGTGATATGGGCGTGAATCGCCAGCGCATGACGCGCATTACAGACCGTTTGAGTGCGACCACGAGTTCCGCGAACGCCGGTCGATAGCGCCAGATGCCGTTAAAGCTTCGCCGTGCGACGCCCGCCGATGTGCCGCTCATTCGCGAACTGATTGCCGGACTCGCCGCGTACGAAAAACTTGCCGACGCCTGCGTCGCAACCGATGCGCTTTTGCTCGAGCATTTGTTCGGTGCGCGACCACACGCCGAGGTTATTATCGCCGAGTACGACATGGAGTCGGCGGGGTTCGCGCTTTTTTTTCATAATTTTTCGACCTTCCTGGCGCGACCGGGTATTTACCTCGAAGATCTCTTTGTTCGTCCGGCATATCGCGGACACGGTATCGGTAAAGCGCTGTTGCAGCACCTGGCGGCACTCGCGATCGAACGTGGATGCGGTCGTCTGGAATGGTCGGTGTTAGACTGGAACGTTGACGCCATTGGTTTCTACGAGCGACTCGGCGCTCGCGCTCAAGAAGATTGGACTGTGTATCGCGTTACTGGTGACGCTCTCACAACACTTGCCCACGGTCGAGACGGAGAGCATTGATGCGGACCACACGACGTGACGCGTTGCGCATGTTGGCGGCGGGTGTCGCCGGTGGCATGTTGTTGCCGCGACTTGCGATGGCCGCACGCGAGCGTGACGAGCGCGCACGCATTGAACGCGTTGGCTTGCAGCTGTACACGGTGCGCAAGGCCATGGCGAAAGATCTGGAAGGTACGATTGCGGCGGTGGCGGCGGTCGGCGTGCACGAGCTTGAGTTTGCCGGCTACTACAACAAGCCGCCGGTGTGGTGGCGCGGTGTGCTCAAACGACATGGCCTGACTGCGCCGTCGACGCACATTGCGTTGCCCGCGAAAGATGCCGATTGGGCACCGCTCTTAGCGCAAGCGAAAGCGATGGAGCATAACTGGGTGATGGTACCTTGGATCGCTCCAGAATTCCGCAATGGTGTTGACGGTTGGAAGCGGCTCGCCGACCGTTTGAATGCGGGTGGAATGATGGCGCGGAAGGCGGGTCTCAACTTCGGCTACCATAACCACGACTTCGAATTTGCGCCGGTCGGCAAAACAACGGGTTACGAGATTCTCACCACGAATACCGATAAGTCGCTCGTTGATCTTGAACTCGATTTGTATTGGGCCGTGAAAGCGGGGCAGGACCCGCTAGCGATGATCAAGCGCTGGTCTGGACGGTACACATGCTTCCACATGAAAGACGCTGGCCCGCCGCCGGAACGCGCGATGCTCGACGTTGGTGCGGGCACAATTGATTTCCCCAAAATTCTTGCCGCGGGTCGAGCGCAGGGGCTCAAGCATTGGTTCATTGAGCATGATGAGCCGAAAGACGCGCTGGCATCTGTGCAGGCGAGTGCGGCGGCAATGCTCAACTACTAGCGCTTCACGCAACCATCGCCATCCCTTGCAAATGCGCGTGCCGTCTCCATGTTCGACACGACCACGTCGCATGTTCATGAAGCCCTTTCCCGCCGCCGAATGACCGCTCCCGCTCCTGTGCAACCGCGCCGCCCAACGTACGATGTCTGCATTGTCGGCTCAGGTGCCGGTGGTGCCATGGCCGCTTACGAACTCACGCGCCAGGGCGCGAATGTCATCATGCTCGAGGCGGGTCCGTGGTGGGACAACACCAAGGATTCGTCGATGCTCAAGATGCCGTACGACACGGCGCGACGCGGCGCCTCAACAAAAGAGCGACAGTTTGGCGAACACGACGCGTGCCTCGGCGGATGGGATATTCCAGGCGAACCGTACACCGTGGCCGATGGTTCACAGTTTCGCTGGTGGCGTGGTCGCATGTTGGGCGGTCGCACCAATCACTGGGGCCGCATTTCACTCCGGTTTGGTCCGCAGGATTTCAAAGGCAAGTCGCACGATGGAATTGGTGAAGACTGGCCTATCACTTACGATGACCTCGCACCGTACTATGATCGCGTCGATGACCTCATAGGTATTTTCGGCAGTCGTGAAAATTTGCCGAATCACCCCGACGGACATTTCATGCCAGCGCCCGAACCGCGCTGCTACGAAAAATTGGTACTAAAGGCGTCGAAGAAACAGAACGTCACCTGCATTCCAGCACGCCTGTCCATCATCACCAAACCACTCAATAACCGCGCTCCGTGTCATTATTGCGGACAGTGTAATCGCGGCTGCATGTCCAACTCGAATTTCTCGGCACCTAATGTGTTGCTGTTTCCGGCGATGGCGACGGGGAAGTTAAAAATCATCAGCAACGCGATGGCGCGCGAAGTGACGACGAACGCACAGGGTATCGCCACGGGCGTGAGTTATATCGACAAGCGCACCGGGCACGACGAACACGTGAATGCGAAGATCGTTGTGTTGGCGGCGTCGAGTTGTGAGTCAAGCCGCATCATGCTCAATTCGAAGTCGTCATCGCATCCAAACGGTATTGGCAATACCAACGGCATCGTCGGCAAGTATCTCACCGATACCACCGGCACTGACGTGGCGGGCTATGTGCCGGCGCTCGAATCCATGCCGCGCCACAATTGCGATGGTGTTGGGGGCGGACACGTGTACATGCCGTGGTGGATCGACAACAAGAAGGTCGACTTTCCGCGCGGCTATCACATTGAGGTGTGGGGCGGATTTGGGATGCCGAGCTACGGATTTATGGGTGGCATTCAGAATTATCCGGATGGCGGTGGCTACGGCGCATCACTGAAAGACAGTTATCGCAAGTATTGGGGCACCACCATCGGCTTCAGCGGACGCGGCGAGATGGTGCCGAACGAAAAGAGTTTTTGTGAACTCGATCTAGAAAAGAAAGATCAGTTTGGTATTCCTGTGTTGCGCTTTCATTTCGCATGGTCCGACTACGAGTACAACCAAGTGAAGCACATGCAGGAAACCTTTCGTGCACTGATCGCGGAAATGGGCGGGCAGGTATTCTCGCCGATGCCGACCAAAGAGCGCGGTTATGGCATCGCGACGGGTGGACAAATCATTCATGAGTTAGGAACAGTGCGCATGGGAACGTCCGCGCAAAACGGCGCACTGAATGCGAACTGCCAAGCGTTTGACTGCAAAAATCTTTTCGTCACCGACGGCGGCCCATTCGTTTCACAAGCTGATAAAAATCCGACGTGGACCATTCTCGCACTTTCAATGCGAGCCGCGGGCTACATCACGGAACAGCGCAAGGCCGGAGCTCTCTGATGGAACGTCGTGACATGATGAAGGTGCTTGCTACGATGCCGCTGGGCGCATGGGCATTGACGCCGAGTGATGTGGCGGATGCGGCGGAGCACACGCAGAAGGTGTTGAGTGAGCAAACGATGCAACCGAAATCGGCATTCGTACCAAAGTTTTTTTCTGCGTTGGAGTGGCATGCGGTTCGTGTGCTTGCGGATATCGTGATCCCGCGTGATGCCAAGTCCGGCAGTGCCACCGACGCTGGCGTTCCGGAGTTTATTGACTACGTGATGATTGAATTTCCCAGCAACCAGACGCGCATTCGCGAAGGGTTGGGATGGCTCAACGCAGAGTCACGGACGCGGTTTGGTGTGCTGTTTGCCGACGCAACAGCGCCGCAGCGACTGCAAGTTGTTGACGACATTGCGTGGCCGGCGAAAGCGAAGCCGCAGTTCGCGCAAGGCGCTCGATTCTTTAGTGCGTTTCGCGATCTCACCGCGAGTGCGTTCTACACGAGTCGCATTGGCGTAAAAGATATCGGTTATATGGGCAACATTCCGCAGTCGGCGTGGCACGGGTGTTCGCCTGCTGCAGAAAAAAAGTTGGGCGTGTCGTAGGGGCTGGCCTCGATCCTCGCAAGAGAAGGCTCCGCATTTGCCGGAAACTTGGCTGGCCTGTTGCCCATTTCGGCTATCTTTCGCGCATCTCTTTCCCACTCCCTCGTGATCTCAGCCGACCTCCCGCAGCGCATCACCATCCGTCCCGAGCAATGCGGCGGACGCCCGTGTATTCGCGGCATGCGGATCCG
>JAYTTR010000215.1:0-2062 GCA_043744935.1 Gemmatimonadaceae bacterium | reverse complement strand
CGGCCTCGAGCGGAAGTCGATGCGTAATCACCGGTGTGGGATCGAATGCGCCCGACCGCAAAAATCGCGTCATCTGATGCCACGTTTCGTACATGCGCCGACCAACCACGCCGTACACGGTCAGGCCCTTGAAGATGATTTCCGACGCAAAATCGATATCGATGGTGCGCGATGGAATGCCCAGCATGTTCACTCGCCCACCCGGCCGTGCGAGCGCGAACGCCTGATGCACGGCACTCGCAACACCGGACATCTCGAGCACCACGTCGGCGCCATACCCGTCCGACGCGGCACGCACCGCCGCCTCAGCATGCTCCGGCAACACCGCATCGTGCGCGCCCATGGTGCGCGCCAATTCGAGACGACGGGGATTCACATCCGTCGCGATGATGCGCGCCGCACCAGCGGCCTTGCAAATGCCAACGGCAAATGCACCAATCGGGCCGCAGCCGGTGATGAGCACCACCGCACCGGGGATGTCCGCGGTGAGCGCCGTGTGAAACGCATTGCCCATCGGGTCGTGAATGCCGCCGATGTCGTAACTGATCGCGTCGTCCAGATGCCAGACGTTGGTGGCGGGCATCGCGATGAACTCCGCGAAGCATCCATCACGGTCGACGCCGATGATGCGCGTTGCCGGATCGACATGCGATTGCCCGGTGCGACTGAACAACGAGCGCTCGTCGACAATATGTCCTTCGGCAGTCACGCGATCACCGACATTGACCGTTTCGACCAAACTGCCAACCGCCACAACATCGCCAGCGAACTCGTGCCCAACAACAAACGGTGGCTTGCAACGACCCGCCGCCCACGCATCCCATTCGTAAATGTGCACGTCCGTTCCGCACACGCCAGCACTCCGCACGCGAATAAGGACCTCATCATCGCGAATGCGAGGCTCAGGAATTTCGGTGAGCGTAATTCCGCGTCCCGCTGACTGTTTGACCAACGCTTTCACTGGTGCTCCATGAGGGGCGACGTTGCCCAATGTGTTGCTGTACGAGGGAGAATCGCACGACCAACGCACGGTGGACACGTCATGGATACGACGTGGAATGACAAAGGTCGCACGCGTGACTGTGACGTGGTAGGTGTGAAAATCGTCAAACGCGTGCAGTAATCGCGCGCGTTCTTTATACGCGCTATTGCGCGTTGGAATTATCAACGCGTATATTCGCGATACCACAACGACTTGCGCGTGATGTCCACATCCTCGAAAACGAGGCGCGCCGTCCTTACTGGAAACGCGTGGCAAAACCACGGTTATCGTACCACCGGAGTAACGGCGTGCTTTTACAAACGCCACCTGCAGCGGCTGACACGCTCTCCTTGTCAGCTGCCGAGTTTTCGCCGTCGCCTGTTGCGACGGCCCGCTCCGTCGTCGCCGCTGCGACGCGTGAGTTGCGCATTCCTGGTTCCGCGTTGCGTGAACCCCGTGGCGTTCATCGCCGGATGCGCGTGTCCCCCTCTCGTTTGTTCATCGCCAGTGCGTCGCGCCTGATCTGTGCGCGCTCATCATTGCCTGCTGCCGCGTTTGCGCGGGCACACACCTACACGTGTCTCTATGAGATCGTGTAGCGCGTAACGACGCGGCGCTCACGCGTTGTGTCGTTCGCGGCTCACCTTTCCACCGGGGGAAAGGGAGCACCACAACCTCCTCACGAGGAGAGTAGGATCATGGCACCAGCAAAGAAAGCTGCGAAGAAAGCGGCGAAGAAGGGTGGCCGTAAGGCTGCAAAGAAGGGTGCGAAGAAGGCTGTGAAGAAGGGCGCGAAGAAAGCAGCGAAGAAGGGAGCCAAGAAGGGCGCGAAAAAGGCCGCCAAGAAGGGTGCCCGCAAGGTTGCCAAAAAGGGCGCGAAGAAAGCTGCAAAGAAAGGCGCCAAGAAGGCGGCAAAGAAAGGCGGCCGCAAGGCTGCAAAGAAAGCCACCAAGAAAGCGGCCAAGCGCAAGACGGCCAAGCGCGCCAAGAAAGTTGTCGCTCCGGCTCCGGTCGCAGTGTAACTCTCGCGTCAGCGCAGTCTGAAGTTCGTAAAAACGTGAAAGGCGCCGGCATGTCTGC
>JAYTTR010000214.1:0-7926 GCA_043744935.1 Gemmatimonadaceae bacterium | reverse complement strand
CTGGCACTATCATAAGAATCTTTCGAAGATCAGGCCCTTACTTGAAAGAATTCGCGGTTGTTGGCATGGCAACCGGAGCGTTCCTCGGTGGGTGGCGGTTTGCTCATCCTGATCTCGTCCAACAGGCCGAAGCTATCGCGAATGTCGGTGCCGGAATTTTTTGCCTGTCAGCTTTGGCGCTGGCAGTGTTTTCACGGCGATCTTCTGCCACCACATCGTTGGTGGAGTAGGCCGACGTACACCGCGAAACTGAGCAATTGCAGCGGTTAATAGGCTGCGCGCAGCTTTGCCAGCGTCACACGCACCAAATCCATTGATGACAGAAGACCGCCCCAGAATTGGAACGGTCTTCTCACAAAAAACCAGCAAGTATGTGCGCGCAAGTACGTGTAGTAATACGACTCAGCTACTGCTTGATAACCCACACCTTGATTTCAGGCTTCACGTCGGCATGCAAACGGACGCCAACGCGATAGACGCCGAGCGCCTTGATGGGTTCGTTTAGCTCAATCTGACGCTTTTCAACTTTGAAGCCCTGCGCTTCGAGCTGATGCGCGATGTCGGCCGTGGTGACGGAACCAAACAACTTGCCTTCCTCGCCCACTCGCGCGGCAAAGGTGACAGAGACTTCGCCCAGCTTTACCGCAATTGACGACGCCGCCTCACGACGTTCGGACTCCAACGCCTCGAGACGGTTTTTTTCGGCCGCGATCCGCTTGCGGTTGCCCGGCGTTGCTTCGTACGCAAAGCCACGCGGGAGGAGAAAATTACGAGCATAGCCCGGCGACACGGCGACGATGTCACCCGGATGTCCCAGCTTGTCGATGGCGTTGCGAAGAATGACTTCCATGGAAAACTCCGGGTCGAACCTGTTAGGGAAGCGACGTCGGTCGGCGTGTGCCGACACGGAAATCGCGCCATGTATCGCCCAAGCCGAGCCCAAACGTTGTCGTCAGGACAATCGCGAGCACCCAGACCGGGCCGAGAAGCGGTATCAGAATCACCAAAGCGAGCAGCGCGATCACCGCGAGTCGATCAGGGATCCACCACGTCAGCACACCGGCGCCCCGAAGAGCATACAGCGTGCCGAAAAAACACACAAAATTGATGCCCGCCGCACGCCACTCGGCGAATGTCGGCAGTAGGAGCAGCGTGGCCCCAACAATCAGGCCCCACACCAACTGATCGCTGAATCGCAGCTCGCGTAACGCCGCAATCGGAGGCCCGATTCGCACCCGCGACAGCCGGTGGTACGCGGCCCAACCCAGCGCCAACGCCAACAATGACTCCAGACCAAGTAACGCTGGCGCCAGGACGAGCAGTGGTCCACCACCGAATGACCGAAACACACCCGATCCGTTGGATGGATCGACCAGCAAGGCCGTGGCCGACATCACTCGATCAGCGCGACCCGCCGCGTCAGGCACGGATACGGCAAATCGCTGCCACACCACCGACTCCGTGCGACGATGCCACGACTGCATCGATTCATCGAGCCGATGCTGATACTCGGCACTGAACATCTGCGTTGCGTTGTCGAACGTGCCGCCATCCGATAGCGACCGCGTTGCGATGCCCGCCGCCAGGACCGCCACGGCAAGTGCCACCGCCGCAAGTGCGCGCCCAAGAAATGGTCGCGCGTGCGTTGCCAAGCAAACCAGCCCAAACGACGCACCTAACACCAACGTCCAGCCACGAACGAACGCGCCGTACCCCGGTGTTTCAAAGAGCGTGCCCCACACGGTCCACCCAGATGCGGCCACCCAGAGCAGCGCGACCCACACCTGACCACCAACCCACCAACCCACGACAGCGCACGACGCGATGGCGACAAATACCAACAGGGCAAATTGCTCGATGGGAAAGAGCAATCGGAGCAGCGCGGCAACTGGAGCAAACGTAGGCGGCCAGACAGGCGCCGCTGTAATCGCGAACATCATCACGAGCGCCAGGACGAACCATCGCCACCCACGCTCCCGCGGAGCAGTCGCGACGGAATCCGGCGCGATTGCTCCTGTCATATCAACCAGTCTGACCCTTGACGTACGGGAGCAACGCCAGGAAGCGCGCTTTCTTTACAGCACGGGATAACTGACGCTGATGACGCGCATCGACACCGCTCAAACGGCTCGGCAAAATCTTGCCATAGTCCGTGATGAAACGGGCGAGGAGTCGATCATCCTTGTAATCCACGTAACGGATGCCTGCTTCGGTAATCGGGCAAGGCTTCTTCTGTCGGCGCATCGTCTATTCCTCGTCGTCGTCGTCGTCATCGCTGCGACCGCGGCGCAGCGCCATTTCTTCATCGCTCAACTTGGGCGCGCCAAGTTCGTGCTCGTGCAGCGTGACCATGTAGCGAATCACGCTACCGTCAAGCTTCAACGCGCGTTCGAACTCCGGCAGCACTTTGGGCTCGCAGCTGAAGTGCGTAATGATGTAATAACCGTTTTCGTGGCGACCGATCTTGTACGCAAGCGCACGACGGCCCCAATGCTCGATTTCTGCGGGCTCAGCAAGATTCAAGAGCGCCTGCACCTTTTCGAGCTTTTCTGCGATGGCGGTATCTTCAAGCGCCGTATCGTAGATGTATACCGCTTCGTACCGCCGCGATGCTTGGCGGCGAATCTTGAGCTTCGTCACTCGGCAATCCTCCCTATGGTCTGGTGTGCCCCCCGCAGTGCCGAGCCGCGGGAGGAGGGCTGCAATTGGGGTAAATCCCCAAGGGCAGAGCCTTGAAGCATAGGCACACCGGGACAGGGTGGCAAGTGATAACGTGACGGAATGCCCTTGCGGACTGGTCGTCACCTGACCAACTCCCACATATGTGTGGACGATACGGGTTTGGAAATCCGGCGCGCTTTGATGCGTTGCCGTTCGGTGTGGCGCTCCCGGCGCTGGCACCACGCTTCAATGTCTCGCCTTCGCAGACGGTGCCGCTGGTTGCGGAAGACCCGGAGCAGGGGCGCAACGTGCTCATGGCCAAGTGGGGATTGGTGCCCTCGTGGGAAAACAACTCGCTGGTGGGCAATGGGCAAGCCAACGCACGCGGTGACACGGTGGCAACGAAGCCGATGTTTCGCGCGGCGTTCAAAGCGCGTCGCGCCCTGATGCCGGCCGATCTTTTTTATGAATGGCAAGTGGTGCCGGGCCACAAGGGCAAGCATCCGTGGTGCATTCGCTTGCCAGACGACGAACCGTTTTCGTTTGGCGCGATTTGGGAGCAGTTTGACGCGCCGGACGATCCCACAGCCGACGCGTTGGTGACGTGCGCGATCATTACGACGGAGCCAAACGAACTCATGGCAGTCATTCATCAGCGCATGCCGGTAATTATCCCGACCAGTGCGTATAATGAGTGGCTCGACCCGCAGACCAGCGTGCAGCGCGCTCAGACGCTGATCAAACCATACGCCGGGATCATGCGCGCGTGGCGTGTCAGCTCATGGTTGAACGTGGCTCGCAATGACGGTCCGCAGTGCATCGAACCGTTGGAAATTACTGGCAGTTGAACGTACTTAGTGTGCGATTTTTGCGTTCTGCGAGCGCAAATACAGGTTGAGCGAACCGACGGGCAGCTTGGATTTCAGCTGAACCATCATGCGCGCATCATCATCGGTGATCCAGATTTCTGCACTGCCATTTTCACTAAATAGTCCTTTGCTGCGAAACGTTGGTTTGAGTACGATACACTTGAATGTGCCCGCCGGTGTGGTAACCGTTTCGCGTCGCGCAACCAGAATTTTGACGGGATTGGCGTCGGGGTTGAAGTAGCGCGAAAACGAATAAGTTTTTCCGACGTCGAGCGCTAACGTGCGTACGAAATACAGAAACGATCCATCGTCAAGCGGCTCCGCGACCGTGGGCTTTTCTGGCTCCTGGTTGTGTTGATACATGCCGCGCTCAGGAAACATTTCGTAGTGACGCTTGGGCTTGTAGCCGCCTTCTTCGATGTCCTGAAAAAATCGACGCGATGTCAGCGTGGTCACGTCAAACCACGATTCGTAGCGATCATTCACACGGTAAAATGGAAGGCTGCCTGAAACACGAAACATCGTGTGCCATGACGCCTTCCCACGCACATCCGTGATATCCATGACTTCCATGCTGCCGCTACCAACCTTGAGCGCACCAAATTTCACGTCATACTCGAACTTTTCACCGACGAAAAATGGCACCTTCATTGCGTCCGATGGCAATGACGCGGACGCCTTGGCGGACATATATGCATCTGCAGACTGCGCAACCAACGTTGCCTGCGGCGCCGTGGTGAGCAGCGTTACCGCGATCAACGCGCCAAGCGGCGCACGCGCAAGTCGAATAGGAATTATCATGAGCACGCGTACCCCGACGCCCGCGAAAAGTGTCAAACGTTGAAGCGGAAAAGCAGCACGTCGCCGTCATGTACAACGTACTCCTTGCCTTCGGAACGCACCGCACCTTTCTCGCGTGCCAACTTCCAGCCGCGATGCGCGATGAAATCCACGAATGACGCAGTCTCCGCGCGAATAAATCCTTTCTCGAAATCGGTGTGAATCACACCAGCGGCCATCGGCGCAGTATCACCACGATGAATGGTCCACGCGCGCACTTCTTGCTCGCCAGCCGTGAAATACGTCTGCAAGCCGAGCAGGTGGTAACCGGCAAGGATGAGGCGATCGAGCCCGGCGGTTTCAATACCGAGCGAAGCGAGAAATTCCGTACGTTCATCAGGCGGTAATTCAGAAAGTTCAGCTTCGATTTTCGCCGAAAACGGAACCACCTCGGCATGCTCGCCACTGGCTGCAACGGCCGCGCGCAACGCGACAAGATATTTGCCTTCCACGCCGGAGAGTTCGTCTTCGGTGACGTTGGCCGCGTAGAGCACCGGCTTGGCCGTGAGCAACAACATGCCAGCGAGTTGCGCGAGATGCTCTTTGCTCAGGCCAGCGCGCCACAACGGCGTACCAGCGGAGAGCGCCGCGTTGGCGGCTTCGAGTGCGGGTAGTTCTGCAACGGCTTCCTTATCGGCCGCTCGCGCGGCGCGTTTCACTTTGTCGAGACGTTTTTCGACGGTGGCAAGATCGCTCAACGCGAGCTCGAGCTCGATAATTTCTTTATCGCGCGCGGGATCGGGTGAACCCATCACGTGCGTTACATCAGGATCTTCGAAGCAGCGCACCACATGCACGATCGCATCGGTTTCGCGAATGTTTTGCAGAAACTTGTTGCCGAGTCCTTCGCCTTGTGATGCGCCCGCAACGAGACCGGCAATGTCGACGAACTGTACGACGGCCGGCACGGTGCGTTTCGGAAGCACGACTTCAGCCAATTTGGTCAGGCGATCGTCTGGCACTTCGACCATACCAACGTTGGGCTCTACGGTACAAAATGGATAATTCGCCGCCTCGGCTTTCGCGGACGTGAGTGCGTTGAAGAGCGTAGACTTGCCAACGTTTGGAAGACCGACGATACCGAGACGGAGCATATGGCTGTTGAGAGGTGGAAAGAATGGAGAAAGCTAGCGACGGTGCCGCATACCTCTCAGGCGACTACTGCTGACAGACGCCTTTCGGGTTGGGCTTCGGCTGATCGACAACGATACGATGATCAAGGTTGCTGATCGTGATTACCGCATCGGTCACGAACTGTGCGATGCGCGCCATGTGCGGATAGTCGATGTACTGTGGCTCATCCGTGAGTTGGTGATAGTCCGAATGTCCACCCGTTGTGAAAAACGCAATCGGAATGCCGTAGCGCGCGTATTCGTAATGATCGCTCCGGCAATAAATATTCATCGGATGACCGTTCGCATCGAGCGCGTAGTCAAACGTGAAATTGTGTTTGCCCACGATGTTCACCTTCTCCAGTACGTCGCCGAGTTCCGTCGAGAGTCGACGCGAGCCAATGATTTGCAAATACGTTGGTGAGCCGTGCAGCACCGTGCCGTCCTTCGCGGCGCCCGTGACGTCCCACGCATTGCCACGACCAACCATGTCCATGTTGAGCTGCGCGACAATCGAATCCCGCGGTACCGTGGGATGATCGGTGAAGTACTCCGAGCCCCACAATCCTTTCTCTTCGCCAACATGCCAGACAAACAATGTTGAGCGTTTGGGTTTGACTTTCAGTGACGACATGTACTGTGCAATTTCGAGTACCGAAACCGAACCCGAACCGTCGTCATCAGCACCGTTAAACGTCGAGTCCATACGCGATGGGTGCGTTTTGCGATATTCGGTCAGCTCCGCATTGATTTGCGTTTGTTGGTCCGCGGTGGCGCGTTTGCCACCGTCTTCCGCGCCACCGGGACGCACGATATGCGTCATGATGCGCATGGAATCGTGGTCGAATGCCTTGGGGCTCATGCCCACGTGATCATTGTGCGCGCCGACTGCGACGTACTGGTTCCTGAGCTTCGCGTCACTGCCAGGCAGCAGTGCAATCACGTTGCGCGCGGGATACTGAATGGGTGCGGTGGTGATGATCGCATTGACGGAAGCTTTCGTACCAGCATCGCCGAGCGCGAGTTCGGCGAGCGGCTTCGTGAAGAGTTTGTCGAGCGCGGCATCGGAGACAAATACGCGTGTCGCCCCCGCGTCACCCTCGTCACGAAACATGGTGGAGCCGCGCAAAAAGCCAACGAGATTGGGCATGATTTGCGCAGGCAGCAGCAAGACCACGCCAGCAGCGGTAGCTGGGGCGAGCGGCGCCGCGCCCATGGTGCGGTTGATTGCGGCGTTCGTGCGCGGCACGCCGAGCACGACCAACTTTCCTGCCGCTTGATCGTCGGAGAGTTTCACGGAATCGCCTACGAGGCCACCGTACACCACATCGAGATTTTCTTTATTCAGCGTGCTCGTGCCGTTCGGGAACCACTCGGAGCCGAACGTCAGCGATGCGCCACCAACAATGAGTGACGAGAGCGGATCTGTGGTGCGCGTTTTGAGTGGGAGCGTTTGAAAAAATGTGCCGTTTTCTCCAGCAGGTTGCAGCCCCATGCGCTTCACTTCGGCGGCGATGTAGTCTGTGCCCATGGTGTTGCCTTTCGTACCGGCGTCGCGCCCCATCATTGAATCGTCGGCAAAGATGTAAAGCCGTGTCATCAGATCTTCGGCAGTGATGGCCGATTTTGTAGGCTGAGGTGCGTGCTTGAGCGGGAGCGTTGTGATCGGTGCGGCCACGATGGGAACTGCGGCGGGCTTCGGTGCGTCCTGCGCAAAAAGCAGCGCCGGGAGCAGTATCGTTGCGGTGAGGAGAGTAAGTCGCATGTGCGGTGTTGAAGTTGAGAAAAGTATATGGAATTACCGACCCATCGTGCTCACGGCTTTTTCGGTGCCATCGGTGACCCACAGTGCTGCGGCTTGCCCCAGCCGCGCGTACAAACTTTCGACAGTATCCCGTTCGTCGCGCGGCATGGTATGCAATACAAAATCGGCCAGATCGCCAATCTGTCGACGTTCGTCCGTGGGTTTGATACCAATGCGCAAACGCGGATACGCCGGCGATTTGAGCTGCGCTTCCACGCTCTTGAGGCCGTTGTGTCCACCAGCGCTGCCAAATGCGCGCAATCGGTATTCGCCGACTGGTACCGCAACTTCGTCAACGACCACCAATAAATCCTGCGCGGGAACAAATCCTTCGCGCTTGAGAAACGGTCGTAACGCCGCACCGCTCAGATTCATGAATGTTTGCGGTTTGACGAGTCGCACTTTTTTCATGCCGACCACACCGGTCGCGGTGAGACTTTCGCCATCTTTGCGCCATGCATCGCAGTGCCACGCGCGGGCGAGATGATCGACGAGCCACCACCCCACGTTGTGCCGGGTGTGTTCGTATTCGCGACCGGGATTGCCCAGTCCAACAATGACTTTCATGCGAGGAAGACGAGCGGGGCGCGGAACACGCCAACGTGGAGTAACCATCGTTGCTGTGCTCCGCGCCCCGACG
>JAYTTR010000213.1:0-7946 GCA_043744935.1 Gemmatimonadaceae bacterium | reverse complement strand
CGTTGAATGTCCTCGACTCGTCGGACGATCGCGTCGTCGGACTCACGCGTCGCCAGAATCACGCTTACATGCGGCAGTTGAGTCGCGCTCGGAAATTCACGCTCGTCAAACGTCTTTGCGCCTAGCTGCGCCATCCAATTGGGAAAGATCACCCAACCAAGGAGAAGCGTGCCAAACGAGACGAACGAAATGGCTAGAAGTCCAGTAATCACCGTGGAAGGGTACAAGCACAGCAGGCGCTGCCGCTACGGAGATGTGTCCTGTCGTCCGCGCCTGGGGCACGTCAAGCGAACATGTCATGAAGCGCTTTGCTCTGTTCGCCGTTGTTGCCGTGCTCTCCGCATGCTGAGCCGCCCAAAAAGACGCCGGCTGCTGATTCTGCGAAAACTGCCGCGGTCACGCCTGCCATGGCCCCAGCCATAGATTCGACCAAGAAGGATTCGGCGATGACGAAACGGGGCACGTTCTCTACAACGTGTCGCGTTTTTTGTTTGCGTTGGCCGAACCTTCGGACTACTCGTCGCTAAACGGCAACGCCACAACGCGTGCCGAGATCTGCTGATCGTTCTCGCCGACCCGCACCGTGTCGCCAACCGCTACCTCGCGTCGAATCATCGCGATGGCGATGGCACCAAAGGTTGGTGAGATCACACAGCTGCGTACGTCACCAACCGCTTTGCCGTTGTTGTCGCTGATGGCAGCGCCGTACATCATTGGCACGCTCGCGCGAAGCCCGCGTAACTGTTTGTTGACGTGTCCACGAAAATGGAGCCGCGCTACTGTTTCCTGACCGGTGTAGCAACCCTTTGTGAAGGAAATTGCATCGAGCGCGTCGAGGTTTGCTTCCTGTGGAATGGTATTCTCGTCCATGTCGAGGCCCCACACGGGTCGGCCGCATTCAACGCGCGCCACGTTCCACACCCTACGATTTGCCTGAAGCATACTGGATGCGCGCAAATGCTCGCGGATGATTTCAGCGTCGGCTACATCAGCCATAAGAATAAATCCGGGAATGTTTCCCATGGCCGGCGCGCGGATGAGTCGAATCGACGCCTCACCAAGATTCCACGGCGCGTGATGCCACACTGGCCAGCCGGAAAGCATGGCTACCATCACGTCGCCTAAACCTTCCGTACTCGCCGTCGCACCGCCCAACGCGGCCATGGCTTCTATCGCGCGCGACCCGTACAGCATCCACGTCACATAGCGATCTGACTCGTTAGCAATTTTCGCGAGTCTCGGATTTACATATTTGCGCGCGAGTGCCAACCAACTGTCTGCCGCCGCGCGCAACAGCGTCATCAGAAACGTGTTCTCATCGATGCGAATGACGAGCATGTCGGCGAGCACTTTCCCTTTGGGACTGAGCGCGGCAGCATACTGCCCTTCGCCCGGACTGAGCAACAACACATCATTGGTGATAAGACCATTCAACGCCTCGGCCGCCTTGTTGCCGCGAAAGCTGCTCCAATGTCCCAAGGACTCAAACCACGCGGCATCACGTTGCAACGCGTGGTATGCGGCAAGCTCCGATTCATCCAGTGGCGTCGCAATTTCGTGCTGCAGGTTCAACATGACGCCCTCTCAATGTGCGAATGTATACTGGTAAGGTTATAGGAGGATGGAAGCGAGCACAACATCAGAAATGAGTGTTTGTGCAATCTTAGCCGCCGATTGTGATACTTCGATCGCGCGGCAATTGCCAGACGTGAGCTGCATCACGCCGAGGCGCTGCAGTATCACATTCCATCCAGTCTGTGTGGTGGTCAATCCGCGTATACGCGGGAGATCATCGGAACAGCGCGAGAACGCAAAGGTGTTGCCCAACTCCGAAAGTTGCAACAATCTTTCGACATCTGCGCGTGCACTATCAGCGCGAAGAATGACTTTCACGCCGCTCGCCGCACGATCCGCAATCCACGAGATCGCATTCGGCTGCAACGGAAGCCCGAGAGAAATAATTGCAGAAAAGCTTCGGCGCGCGCGGAGCACTGCGAGATCGCGCGTCGTGTAATCGAATGAAAGACCACGGTGCGACGCGCGCTGTTGCAAAACGTGCTCAATCGTTTCTTCAAGCGAATGACCAGCAACATGTTGAGCGATTACTTCGGCCGTTGTTGGCGTGCCCTCTGAGGTCAGGGCATCGGCAATCGCTTGCGCACGAGCACCAAGCGTATCGGCGACCAGTCCGTCAAATGCGAGTACTACTGCACGCAATGTTTCCGTCACGGTGCACTACGTATTGAGATACTGCGCCGCGTATGACGCGTCGAGCAATTCAACGGGGTGCACGACGCGTGTAGTTGAACCACTGCGCAGCAAGCCCGCCCCCAGTTGCATCATGCATCCCGGATTTCCGGTGGCGACGTACGTAGCGTTTGCTTCGGCAATACGTTGCAGTTTTGGTGCAAGTACGGCGTCGGATGTTTCGGGTTCGATCAGGTTGTAAATGCCAGCGCTTCCGCAGCATTGATCTGCATCTTCAAGCGGAACAAGCGTCAGCTCGGGAATTGCCGCGAGCACGGCCATAGGTTGTTGAACAACACGTTGCGCATGCATCTGATGACACGGCGGGTCATGCGTCACGCGCAGTGCCAATGCACCGCCGGGTGTTGGGCCCGCTGTGGCGAGTAGCTCGGAAATGTCACGAGCGCGGGTGGCAATCTGCGCTGCTCGCGACGCCCATGCGGGATCATCGTGCAACAGATGCCCGTACTGCTTGATCATCGCACCGCAGCCGGCCGAGTTGATCGCGATATACTCGGCGTTCGAGCGTTCGAATGCGGCAATGTTGGAACGGGCAAGCGCGCGGGCACTTGCCAGATCACCGGCGTGCGCGTGGAGTGCGCCGCAACACTGCTGCATCGGCGCCGCAACGACGTCGTAGCCGTTCACGAGCAAGACGCGCGTGGTTGCTGCGTTCACGTGACCAAACAATCCATCCATGACGCAGCCGGTTAGCAGTGCGGCTGAGCCACGGTGTTCGAGTGCAGGTTTTGTTGGGCTATACCGATGCCGCGTACGAAGCAGATGCGGTGCCGACGACGCGAGCATCGCGAACGGAAACGCGAGCCGAGCGGGAAGGAAGCGCGCAAGCACGCGAGGGATTGGTGTGGCGCGCAACACTCGTGCAGCAAAGAGCGCAGGTCGCAACAGCGCCTCGCGGCTGAATACGCCGAGTACTATTCGTGCGACGAATGGCAGTCCGCGCACAGGTGCCATGGTGGCACGCGTCGCTTCCAGCAATTCGCCGTACGGCACCCCCGACGGACACGCCGTCTCACACGCGCGACAGCCAAGGCAGCGATCCAGGTGCGTGCCGGCATCGGGGTCATCGAGTGCAATCTCACCATCGAGCAATCGACGCATGAGGACAAGTCGTCCTCGCGGACTGTCGTTTTCGTCTTCGAGATTGACGTACGTGGGACACGCCTGCAAGCAAAAACCGCAGTGTACGCACGCGTCGAGCCCGGCTGATGCGTTGGCGAGTGGCGTATCCGGTAACGCGCATGGTTTGAGTGATGCCTTCATACGGTGTGTTCACCAAAGATGCCGCGGTTGAGAATACGTCGCGGGTCGAACGCATCGCGAATACGTTGCGAGATATGGTCAGTCGTTGCGGCGGGAAATAGTGTCCATGCGCCGGACGGAAGGCGTTCGCCGAGTACGCTGCCCGTCGTAGTGTTCGTGTGGAGCGTCTCGACCAGAAGCTGCAGCGAAGTGTTGGCCGATGTCATTGAACCGGGGATCACGATGCGAATCGCACCGCGATGTGGTGTTACCCGAAGTTGTGCGGTTGTAATTTGTGCGACCTGTAGCGCCGCCTGCACGCGCCCAAGTGCATCGACGAGTCGCGATGGTGCATCAGTGACGCGGATCGTGGCGCTCATCTCGGGTTCGTCGCGCAGTGTCGTCCACAGAACTGACGAGCGTTCGAGCACGGTACCCACGGTGCAAAGTATTGCGCGTTGTGCGGCGACGCGCGTCGCGTTACCAACGGCACGTGCGACTATTACCCAGCATGCTCCGTCGCTTACGCCCGAGCGCGCTGCTGTTGCGGGGTCGAGCAGTTCGAGCGCGTGGAAGGATAGTGCGCGAAGGTCAAGCGATTGAACGACGCTGACGGGGTTGCGATTGGCATTGATGGCGATGGTAAATGTTGCATCCACCGCAGGTTTCGCGTGCAATCGCAAACTGATATCCGTGAGCACGCCGAGTGTGCCGAACGCACCGGTTGACAGTCGAACAAGATCAAATCCTGCGACATTTTTCACTACGCGTCCGCCCACACGCAGGAGCGTACCAGCGCCGCTGACGATGCCGAGGCCGAGCACCAAGTCGCGCACAGTACCGGCTCCGAGTGACATGGGCCCGGACGATGCCGTCGCGATGGTTGCGCCGATGGTTCCGGTGTCGCGGCCAATAGGATCGAGCGACAGCCATTGTCCGTGCTGCGCAGTGGCCATCGCGATTTCGTCCAACGTCGTACCTGCACGAACAGTGATCACGAGATCGCTTGGCACATACTCCACGATGCCGGCGATTGCGCGCATTGAAAGTTCGCGTTGCGCGTGTACCGGTCGGCCGCCGCTGGCCCACGTTCCGTGCCCGACAATGCGCAGTGGCGTGCTGGTGGAATAGGCGTCAGCGAGCAGTGCGGCGACATCGCGATCATCGGTAGGCGTGTCATGGGTCACGCGCGTGCCGCTCGCGTACCGTGCCATTCACGACACGCGTGCACAGGCACGACTTTGCCCGGGTTGGCGCGATGATCGGGATCGAACGCCTCACGCACGGCGCACATCATCGCGAGTGAGTCATCGTCAAAAAGTTTTGACATGTACGGTAATTTGTCGAGTCCAACGCCGTGCTCGCCCGTGATCGTACCGCCGATATCGATACACGCTTGCATGATTTCAATCATGGCCGCGTGTACTCGCGCAGATTCATCAGGGTCGTCCGCATTGTACGGAATATTGGGATGCAAATTTCCATCGCCCGCATGAAAAACGTTGCACACCTTCACTCGATGTCGCACACCGATGTCACGAATGATGCTCAGGATATCGGGTAGCCGCGTGCGTGGAACCACGGCGTCTTGAACGACGAGTGATGGAGCAATGCGACCCATTGCACCGAATGCTTTCTTGCGCCCTTGCCAAAGTCGCGTGCGTTCGTTGTCCGTTGTTGCGACACGCACGTCACGTGCGCCACTCTCGATACAACACGCTGAGATACTCGCAACATCTTCCGCGAGTCCAGGTCCAAGTCCATCAACTTCGCAGAGCAGCACGGCGGCGGCGTCGATAGGATATCCTGCCGCATAAATAGATGCTTCGACAGCGCGGATCGTGGGGTTGTCCATCATCTCGAGCGCGGCGGGCACGATCCCCGTTGCAACGATGCGAGAAACGGCGCGGGCTGCGGCGTCGATGCTTGGAAAATCGGCCAGGATGGTGTGCACGGCGTCTGGGAGCGGTACCAGTCGAACCCAAACGTCCGTCGCGATGCCGAAGCAGCCTTCTGAACCGATGAAAACGCCAAGAAGATCGTAGCCGTCGGTTTCGCCGTTGGGGTGGCCGAGTGTGCGTGTCTCACCGTTGGGGAGAACGATGGTGAGTGCGACGACGTGATTGAGTGTGACACCGTACTTCAGGCAATGCGGACCGCCGGCATTCTCGGCAACATTCCCGCCAATGGTACACACGGTTTGGCTGGATGGATCGGGCGCGTACTGCAAGCCGAAGGGTGCGACGGCGCGCGACAGTTTAGCGTTCACAACGCCTGGTTCGACATGAACGAGGCGATTTACGTGATCGATCTCGTGGATACGCGTGAGGCGATTGAGCCCAATGAGTACGCTGCCTGCCGCGAGTGATCCACCGGAGAGGCCGGTGCCGGCGCCACGTGGCACGAACGACACATGTGCGTTGGCCAACGCGCGAACAACGCGCACGACTTCTTCGCGGCTGCCGGGAAAAACGGCAAGTCCCGGCGTGGCGTGATAGCCTGGCAGTCCGTCGGCGTCGTACGCGGCCAGTTCGGATGCTCGGCATTTCACCCAACGCGTGCCGACGATGGCTTCGAGATTGTTGATCAGTGCGGCGTCGACAGGCATGATCGGAAGATATCGACGGGGGTGGGGATTTGAACGGAGTGTGGTGGGAATACAAATGGGCGCCCGATTTGCTCGGACGCCCATCGTTGTGCGGTGTAGTTGCTGGTGGACCTATCTCACGCGGTGCCCCAAAATCCCGCCAACGCGTTTCCATCGGGTGACTCGCGCAACTTCTCGAAGGCGCGTTCACGGATTTGACGAATACGCTCGCGTGTAACGCCCATGAGAGCGCCGATGCGCTCAAGCGTCATCGCTTCTGCCCCTTCATCGAGGCCGTAATACAAGTACAAGATTTTCCGTTCGCGTGGTGTGAGATACTTTCGAAACACGCGGTCTATGAACTCGCGCATCAACTTGAAGTCGGTGGACTCTTCAATGTCGGTATGCGTTTCGCCGGCGAAGCGCTCGCCCAGTGTGGAGGCTTCGCGATCCTGGCGATCAATTGGTGCGTCGAGCGAAACTTCGGTGCAGGAGATTTGTCGGGCCGAACGAATTTGTTCGACCGGCTCTTGCAGCACCTTGGAAACTTCGTCGTCAGTACCTTCGCGATTGAGCACCTGCGAGAGAATCATCTCTGCGCGCGCCAGTCGGATGAGCTGCGAATTCTGATTGAGCGGAATGCGGACGCTGCGGGTCTGTTCGGCCAGTGCTTTGAGGACGGCTTGGCGAACCCACCATACGGCATACGAAATGAACTTGACGCCTTGATCGGGATCGAACTTTCGAACGGCTTTTAATAGGCCTTCGTTGCCAATGGCGACGAGTTCGCTGAGATCGAGTCCGTGACCCTGGTACTTCTTTACATACGAGATGACGAAGCGGAGGTTCGCCGTAACAAGACGTTCGGCGGCTGCTTCGTCGCCCTTCTGCGCGAGCCTCGCCAGTCGACGCTCTTCATTGACGTCGGTGATGAGGGGCAGTTTTTGGATGTCATGCAGATACTGGTCGAACGCAGTGGAGGGTGAGGAGCGGAAGAATCCTCGCTGAGAACGGGTCTCTGCGGATCTACTGGCGGTCGCTGCCTGCATACGCGCCCTCTCCGAACGTTTCCGTGGGACCGAGCGTTGCTGCTGCCCGGTTTCTAAGGTGGGAGCGCCACGATAATGGTGGGGTGCGGAGTGGTCAACAGCTTTTTTTAGGGACTAGGGAGTAGGGATCGGGGATCAGGGAATGCGGGGGAGGAGCGACGGTTGTTGTGGGATTGGGGCGACAGGAGGACACCAATGCATGAGATCGGTTAAAACGTCTTGGATGGGTCAACATTGTAAGCGATTGTGCTGTAATTACTTAACAGCATTTGTAATGCTGAGTTCGTTTGTGGACCGGACTTTGCAAAGTGTTGAGTTCGCTAAGATGGACTGCTCCTCAACCGAGACTGACCGATTATGACAACTTCGCTGATCCGCAAGTTTGCTACCGCTGCTGTCGCCAGCTTCCTCGCACTGACGCCAACACTGGCCTCTGCTCAAACTTGGGCAACCTGGCCCGGGGCAACGTCTGGACCCGTGAACGGTGTCCTTGGCAGCACCACCGTGACCTACACGGGTGGGTATAACCAAGCGTACGGCGTTGGTGGCACCGATTATTGGACGCCAAGCGGTGCTTACACGCAGGGCGGCCTGACGGCACCGACGAATACCAGCTTCATCCGCATGGTGGCGCCGGCATCGGGTACGATCACTTTTGGATCGGCTGTCGTAAACCCGTTCATTGCGTTCATCAGTGTCGGGCAAGCGAACATTGCCGTGACCTACACCTTTAGTTCACCGTTCACGGTGGTGTCGAACGACAACACGTCGTGCGCTTACTGGGGCTGCGGTTCGTATTC
>JAYTTR010000212.1:0-2082 GCA_043744935.1 Gemmatimonadaceae bacterium | reverse complement strand
GTTTTCAAATATCGCAAACGGAAATACGGTCTGGCCTACGCGCAAGAGCACCGCGTCTTTAAACGCGCGCCGCTTCATCACCATTTTGAAATATTGGGTTGGCCAGAATCGCAGGTTGTCGTGCGGTTTTGGATTGTCGGTGTCTTGTGCGCGATCTTGGCGCTGAGCACACTGAAACTGCGCTGACGATGATGATGATCGAAGGGTCAGCGTCGTCGCGCCTTGCTTCCACGGTTGCGCGTAAACTGGCACAACAGGAGGGTGAATTTGCGGTGATTGGCTTGGGACGCAGCGGCGTCGCCGTGTCCAAACTGTTGCATGGTGCTCGCGTTGCCGTCTACGCATCCGACGCTACATGCAGCGCGTTGACAGAGCGCGCCGCGCAGGTATTGCAGGGTGTAGGTGTGGCGACGGATATTGGGTTGCACGACCTTGATCGAATCAGCCGTGCCTCAGTGGTTGTGGTGAGCCCTGGCATTCCGCCTGCTGCCGCGCCGCTGCAGCTCGCACGTGAGTTGGGCATTCCAATTGTCAGCGAAGTCGAAATCGCACTGCGATTGCAGCCGGCGCTGCGTTACATCGCCACGACTGGCACCAACGGCAAGACGACCACCACTGCGCTGATCGGACATCTGTTGCGTTCGCTCGGGTATGACGCGGTTGACGTCGGCAATATTGGTACTCCGGTTTCCGAAATAGGATTGTTACGCGTTCCGCCGGTATGGGCATCACTGGAGATGTCGTCGTTTCAACTGCATGACACGCCCGGGCTGCTGCCTGATGTTGGCGTGCTCACCACGCTCAGCCCGGACCATCTCGACCGGTATCCGAACGTCGAGGCATACTATGCGGACAAACGGTTGCTCTTCGCCAACGCGTCGGTGGCGTCGCAGTGGGTGTCGACAGCGGATAGTGCCGATGTTGACCGGATGCTCGTGGGCGTGGTGGGACATCACGTACGTTTCTCCACGCTTCGCCGTGATGTTGACGCGTACTTCGACCGCGAGACGGGAATGTTGCACGTGCTCGGCGCTCCGCTCGTTGCCCGTGAACGCCTCTTGCTCACCGGCGACCACAACGTGGCGAATGCGCTCGCTGCTTTGTTGGCGGTGATGCTCGCCGACCGAGTGCATCGATCACCGGCGGCATGTGTGCAGCTTGCTGATGCCATTGCAACGTTTCGTGCATTGCCGAATCGGCTTGAGCCCGTCGCTGATCGACTGGGTGTGCTATGGCTCAACGATTCAAAGGCCACGAATATCGCGTCCACGCAAGTTGCGCTTGCCGGGATGAGCCGACCGACCATTGTGCTCTTGGGTGGACGTCACAAAGGCGAATCATACACGGCCCTCGTGCCAGAGCTGGCGCGTACGGCGAAAGCGGTGCTGGCGTTCGGCGAGGCGGGCCCACGAATCGTGCAGGATCTTGCGTCTCCGCTTGGCGCGCGTGTCGCAGTGGAGCTCCTCGGTGACGCAACATTTGCTGATGTGGTTGCGCGTGCAAGAGTGCTTGCCGTCGCGGGCGACGTGGTGCTCCTCTCACCCGCGTGTTCGAGCTACGACATGTTTCGTGACTACGAAGATCGCGGTCGACAGTTCGCGAGCCTCGCGCGCAACGACGCATGACTCGAATTCGGTGGCGCATGGGTGTCGAAGCACGCGCATTGGTATTTGTGACATCGGTGCTGTGTGCCTTCGGACTTGCTGTGTTGTACAGCGCCAGCGCATTCGCCGCCATTGGACGCGGTGTGCCAGGCTCATTCTATTTTCTCAAACAGCTCAGCGGTGTGGCGGTTGGCGCAATTGGTTTTGCCATCGCCGCAAAGATGGATGCCGAAGTCTGGAAGAAGCTGGCGTGGCCGATCATGATTGTCAGCTTGTTGCTCATGCTCATCACGGTGCTTCCGTTCACCGAGGGCATAGTGCCGCGCAAAGATGGCTCGCGGCGTTTCTTGTTGGGTGGTTCAATGCAACCGTCAGAATTTGCAAAGTTTGCGGTATTGGTCTGGACGCCAATGCTCCTCGTGAAAAAGGGCGATGCAGTGCGACGCCTCGGCAAAGGACTTCTTCCGTTTATTGTGGT
>JAYTTR010000211.1:0-8026 GCA_043744935.1 Gemmatimonadaceae bacterium | reverse complement strand
ACACGCCCGTGCTGCGACTGACTGATGCCTTTGCTGCCCACTCGGCGTGGCGTGGTGGAATTGAGAGTACGCTCAATGAGCTACTCACGGAAATTGGGTTGCTCTCGCAGGGATTGCAGTTGGTGCGCGAACGTCTGGAGAGCGATGAGAAGAAGAGTGAAGAGATGGCGCCGCTCATTGGTGAGCTGCACGGTGTGACGCGTCGTCTGGAGAGTGCGGGCGATGCACTTGCGCGCGCTTTGCGGATCCCGGCGCCTGGTGCGCCCGTTGTGCGATGGATGGAACTCACTGGTAAAGCCGGACCCGATCGCAATATTGCGTTGCATTGTGTGCCGCTCGATCTCGCGCCGGTATTGCGTGACGATCTGTTCGCGCGCGTGGAGACGGCAATTGTGACGAGTGCAACGTTGGCCACTGATGGCGATTTCGACTTTCTTGAGCAGCGTCTTGGATTGGACGAGACGAAGCTGTCGTTGCATTCCGCGATTTATCCGTCGCCCTTTGACTATCCGCGGCAGGCGATGCTCGTGTTGCCAACCGATCTCCCGGCGCCGAATGAAGATGCGCGCGGACATTTCATGGCGGTCGTACAACAATTGCGCGATTTAGTCGAGGCGAGTGACGGTGGGATTTTCGCGCTGTTCACGAGTCATCGTGATGTGCGCGAGATGGCGCAACAACTACGCGAGTCCGGACACGATGCGCGCTATCCGTTGCTCGTCCACGGTGAAGAGAGTCGGGACATTTTGCTACAACGATTTCGCGATGCCGGGCGTGCCGTGTTGCTTGGTACCGCGACGTTTTGGGAAGGGGTGGATGTCCCGGGCGATGCCTTGCGCGGAATCCTTATCGCGAAGTTGCCGTTTCGTGTGCCTACCGAACCTATGGTGGCCGCGCAGTGTGAGGCCATCGAAGCGCGCGGTGGCAATGCGTTTGGCGAATTCATGCTGCCGCACGCGGCGTTACGGCTCAAACAGGGTTTCGGTCGGCTCATTCGCACTGCGTCGGATCGTGGTGTCGTGGTGCTGAGTGACCCGCGCGTACTCACGAAACGGTATGGTCGCGAGTTGTTGGCCGGCCTCCCGCCCGCGCGTAAAATTTCTGGTCCATGGTCGCGCATGCGCGACGAAATCGCCACCTTCTATAGCGCATCGTCGCGCTAACTCACCTTCGCACATCAGGGTATGCCACTTTCTCCAAGCAAGATTGTTTGTGTGGGCCGCAACTATCGTGAACATGCGCGCGAGATGGGGAGCGATGTTCCGACAGAGCCTATGTTGTTTCTCAAACCGCCGTCCTCGATCATTCGTGCGGGCGAGAATATTGTATTGCCAACCGTCTCAACACACGTTGAGTTTGAAGGCGAAATCGGACTTGTGCTTGGCCGTCGACTGCATAAGGCGACCGGGGCCGAAGCGCTAGCAGCGCTGACGCATGTGGTCGCGTTGAATGACGTCACCGCGCGCGATTTGCAGAAGACCGACGGGCAATGGGCGCGCGCCAAAGGCATGGACACCTTTCTTCCACTCGGCGAACCCGCGGCGGTGCCTGAAAATTTGTCCGCAATTACTGTCGTGACACGTCTCAATGGCGTGGAGTGTCAACGGGCCACCGCTGCCGATATGGTTTTCGACATCCCGACGCTCTTGGCCTACATTTCCCAGTTCATCACGCTTGAAGCAGGCGATGTGGTTGCGACGGGCACGCCCGCTGGTACAAAACAGTTGCATCTGGGTGATGTGGTGGAAGTTGAACTTGTTGGTCTGAGCAGCGTGTCAAACCCCGTCGTCGCAGGTACATAGTAGCGTTCGTCCCACCGAATCCCGAGCCGTCCGGCACACTGTCGAGTTACTCGGGTATAGCACCGCGGAATGCCACCAACGCCAACACCTCCACGCATCGATTCTGACACTCCCAGCGTCCCGGGTGAGTCAAGTCGTGAGCGTGGGCGTCGCACGCTCTCAGCACGGGCGAAGCAGGGCGGTGAGCCGAAAAGTGAAGGGCGCTCCACGCGCGCCGTGTCCGTTGCCGTTGCACTGCATATCGCGATCGGCGTCGCGTGCTTGCAGCTGCTCACATTCGGACACGGTCTCGCTGGTTTTCTGGGGTTAGGGAAAACCAGTGAACCGCGCGAAGAGCGCATCTCGTATGTCACGCCACGTGCACCAACGGTGGTCGCAAGCAAGCCCACCACAACGCCGCCTAAGTCCGCTCCCCAAGCGCCACCACGACTGCAGGCACCATCAGCAACGCCGATAGTCGGAGTGCCGGTGGCAACGCCGCCTGCGGTCGCTACTCCCCCGGCGCGTGCGGATACGGGCGGTGGTGGCAGCAATGCAGGTAACGGTGTTGGCGCCCTCGATCCGAATTTGCGCGGCGTGATGCCGGGCTACACCGATGCGCGTATTTGGCGCGGACCCGTTGGCAGTGGCGGTGCTCCGGCGCCGGGCCGCAATGGTACGCAGCGTTTGGACAGCATCATTTCGTTCGCCATATCGTCTGCCGCAGATTCGCTTGACGCAGTTGCGCGCGCGCAAGGACGCTACGCGAAAGCGCCGGGCGATTGGACCAAGACCGACAAGAATGGCGACAAATGGGGATGGGACGGCAAAGGGATTCGTCTCGGAAAGGTGGTGATTCCGAACGCGCTGCTCGCACTGTTGCCGCTCAATGCGCAGGTCGCGATGTCGGGTAATCCGACAGCGACCGATCGTGATCGGCGATTGTCACTGGCGCGCGAAGACATCATGCGCATGGCCGATCGCACGCTTGGTGAGCAAGATTTCCGCAAGCTGGTGACCGAGTTGCGCGAACGTCGTGAAAAAGAGCGTCGCGATCGATTGCGCGCGCCAGATGCGTCGACCGTGGTGGCGAAGCCGCAGGGAAACTGACGGAGGGCGTCTGCTACGTTCCAGCATCCTGCGACAAATACGCCACCGCCGCATCCAGTCGCCCAAGCGACCGCTCTCGCCCGACATACAACAGCACGTCAAAAATACCGGGGCTGACAGTTAGTCCCGTCAGTGCGACACGTAGTGGCTGGAAAATCTTTCCGCCGGAAATTTCGCGCTCTTCGGCCAGTTTCCGCAGTGCGTCTTCCATCGCATGTGCATCCCACGCTGGCAGCGATGCGAGGCGATCTCGCGTGGCCTGCAGAATGTCCGCCGTCGCGGCCACATCACGCCACTGCTTGCCCATTGCTTCCGAGTCGTACTCTACCGAATCGCGAAAAAAATGCGCAGCCAGTGCAGCGATTTCGTCAGTCGTGCGCGCACGCACGCGCAACAGTTCGAGCAAACCGAAATACCAATCGTGACGTGCATGCAATTCGGCGGCGGTCGCCAATCCGGCACGCTCGAACGCCGGGGTAACAAACGGCTCCAACTCTTCCAGGGAAATTTTCGCAAGATGTTGACCGTTCATCCACTCCAATTTTTTCGTGTCAAAAATGCCGGCCTTCTTTTGCAAACCATCGACGTCAAACTTGGCAATGAGTTCGTCCATCGTCATCACTTCGGTGTCGTCGCCCGGCGACCAACCCAGCAGCGCAAGAAAGTTGAGCATCGCGCCCGGCAATAGGCCCTGATACTGATAGTCGCCAACGGCCGTCGCCCCATGACGCTTTGAGAGCTTCTTGCCATCGGCCCCGTGAATCATCGGCACGTGCGCGAACTGCGGCACGTCGGCACCGAGCGCGCGATACAACAAAATCTGTTTGGGCGTATTGGAGATGTGATCGTCGCCCCGCATCACCGTCGTAATACGCATCGCAATATCGTCCGACACGACGGCCATGTTGTACACCGGCGTGCCGTCAGACCGCAACACCACAAAATCTTCGATGTCCGCATTGGGAAACACGATGCGCTCGTGCACGAGATCGTTCCATTCCGTGCTGCCTTCCGGCACCTTGAACCGAATCGCATACGGCTCACCGTGCGCCAATTTGCCGGCTTCTTCCGATGCGCTGATCATCGCCATCCGCCGATCAAAACGGAACGCGAGTCCGCGAGACTCCGCGTCGTTGCGCAGGCGCTCGATCTCAGCGACCGGTGTGAAGTCACGATAGGCCGCGCCAGCATCAAGCAAGCGCTGCGCATCGCGCTGATGCTGCGCGAGATTCGCACCTTGATGAACGACCCCTTCATCCCAATTGAGGCCAAGCCATTCCAAGCCTTCGAAAATCGCGCGGGTACTGTCGTCGGTGCTGCGCTGTCGATCGGTATCCTCGATGCGCAACAGAAAGTCGCCGCCAAATTTGCGCGCATACAACCAGTTGAAAAGCGCGGTACGCGCACCACCGACATGCAAAAAACCAGTGGGCGATGGAGCAAAGCGCACACGAGGGCGCTGCAAATCAGACGTCATATGACGAAACCGGACCGGCAGGTCAGGGAGAACGATCAAACTCGTACATCAGGAATCGAAACTCGTAAAACGACAACGCGGGCCCGCCGACAGAGCAGCGAACCCGCGGAGCGGAGGAAGCGGGATTCGAACCCGCGATAGAGATTGCTCCCTATGCCGGTTTAGCAAACCGGTGCCTTCAGCCTCTCGGCCATCCCTCCTCTAGCTCTGCCACATACGGTGGGTCGGCCAGACTGGGAATCTGACCGCGTGGCTGGCCGCGGTCAACGGGCTTGACGTGTTACTTCTTGATCTCCATCAGCGACGAATCGCGTCGAGCCTTGAACTCCGTGCCGTCACTCCAGCGCGGCCACGACTCGGCACCCGCGACACGCCATCCCACCTGAAAGAGCGCCCGCATATCGTCCACCGCGCCCGTCAAATCCCAGTCGGGTTTTACTTCGTCGCTGGGTTGGTGATAATCTTTCGACGTAAATTCGTCGCGCTTTGTTTTACCGTATGTCGAATCTTTTCCGATGAACTGTGTGCCCGCGTTGACGAACAGCGATGGCACGCCTTTCTTCGCAAATTCAAAATGATCTGAACGGAAGAAAAACCCTTTCTCCGGCTCTGGATCAGGCGCCAGTACCCGACCGCCCGGTTTGATCACGTCGGCAAGAATTCCATCGAGTGTTGAATTGCCAAAACCCACAACGACCAAATCCTTTGTGCGTCCCCATTGATTGAATTCATCCACGTTGATATCGGCCAACACCTTATTCAACGGCATGAGCGGATGCTCGGCAAAATACTTCGCGCCGACCAGTCCTTTTTCTTCTCCGGTGAGCGCGATGAACATGATCGACCGGGCCGGATGCGTTGGCAGTTTCGTGAATGCTTTCGCTATTTCCAGAATCGAGGCGCACCCGGACGCGTTGTCCAACGCGCCGTTGAAAATCTGGTCGCCTTTGAGCGTTGTGTCGCGACCGAAGTGATCCCAATGCGCGGTGTACAGCACGTACTCGTTTCTTCGCGCGGGATCCGAACCAACGATCGTGGCCACCACATTGTGCGACTTCACCACACGCGAATCGATGCGCAGATGAAATTTGCCGATCGCGCCCAATGGAACTGGCGTGAAATCCTTGCGACGTGCCGCAGCTTTGAGTGTTGCGAAATTCTTTCCAGCCGCCGTGAGCAGCTCTTCCGCTTTCGGTTGCGTGATCCACGCTTCGAATTGCGTGCGTGTTTTGTTTCCGTCAAGCGACACGACATCGAAGTTTTCGCGCGCAACGCCGCTGATCGCCTGGTACGGATAGCCCGCAGGGCCCGTCTCATGAATAATGATCGCGCCAGCCGCACCCTTTGCTGACGCCATTTCGTACTTGTACGTCCAGCGTCCGTAATACGTCATCGCGTTGCCTTTGAACATCGACGCATCGAGCTTCGTTGAATCTTTTGGGTCGGGTACGGCAGGATCGTTGATGAGCATGACGATGATCTTGCCCTTCACGTCAACGCCTTTGTAATCGTCCCACCCGTATTCGGGTGCAACAACGCCATAGCCGACAAACACCAGTTCGGCGTTTACGTCAATCACCGGGACATCACGACGCGAGACGGCCATGTAGTCGGACGGAAACGACATTGGAATGACGCGACTGCCAATCATCACCGAGGCCTCGGGGTGCGAGGTAAATCCGCGCAGTGCGACGTCCTGTAAATACGAACCGTCGGGATTGCCCGATGTGAGCCCCAATTGCTTGAACTGATCGGAGAGATAGCGAATGGCTTTGTCTTCGCCCGGTGTCGCTGGTCCACGACCCTCGAGCGAGTCGTCGCTCAACGCTTTCGTGTGTGCGAGCAGGCCATCGGTGGTGATGGCGGCGAGCGCAGGCGCGAGCATGGAGCTGTCGGGATTTGTCGACGTAACGTCCTGGAGGGCAGGCTTGTCGCCGGCGCATGCAGCCACGAGTACGATCGCTGCACCAACAATTAGTGACAACATGTGAACGCGGAACTGACGCATATCGTTTTCGGGAAATGGTGAATGAAACGGGACTACCAATCGAGTCGCGTGATGCGACCACTGCCGCCGGCGATCCACGCGCGATGTCCCGCCGCGTCGACACCGGTAAAGATTTGATCGCTGATTATGCGCCATGTTTTCGCGCCATCACTGGTGACGAACGCGCCACCGAATCCTACAACCACGGCAGTTTGCGTGCCCTCTCCGGGCACCCATGCGACACCGGACAGCGCGCCCGGAAGTGGTGGTCTCGGGCGCATGGTCCACGTCGTGCCCCCATCGTTTGTGATGCCGACAACCGCACTTGAGGTGTCGGTGCGCAAGCCACTAATGTCCGCCGCTGTTGCGATACCGTGCATCGCATCACGAAAAGCGATTCCCGTGAGTCCGGCAACCTTTCCGCGAACGAACGGTGTTTCTGATGCACGCCACGTCAGCCCTGCATCACTGCTGCGAAACAATCGAGCGCTCGGCGCACCGGTGGCAATGAACACATTCGTTGCGCTACTGTGGGCGACGCACAATCCGCTTGAAGCAAACGCGCCTTCGCCCTCGAGCGGTGCGGGCACAGCGCGTGGTGCCAACAACGTCCAGACCGCGCCAGCGTTTTCGGTGCGCATGATGTTTGTGCGTCCCGCGGACGCGTCACTAAAAGCGATGCCGCGTTTCGCGTCGAGAAATGTGAGACAATCATAGAACGCCACCGAATCGCGATTCGTAAATTGGAGTGTCCACGATGCGCCGCCGTTGGTCGTGTGATATATCCGTGACTTGCTGCCCGCACCGGCGGACAAAATCCACGCGGTGTCCGCGCTCGCGGCATGTACATCTCTAAATTCCAGCGTATCGCCGCCTGGCGTCGCAACGGTGTTCCAGTGATCGCCACCGTCGAGCGTACGCAGCACTACGCCGCCGTGTCCCGATGCCCACACAACGCGCTCATTGACGGCATGCACGGCCTGAATGAGCTGTGTGGTGCCACTCTGTTGTTCGGTCACACGGAGGGCAGGCGCAAACGCCTGGGCTCCGCAAACGATGGGGCAAAACGTGGCGAGCGCAACGGCAGTAAGCGCGAGTTGAGACCGACAGACGCGAGATGCTGCGGGCATGGCAAGCGATGTTGGGGAAGGAGAACGCATTCGGGGGAACGTATCGCGACGCCGAGCGCCCGGCCATGCACGGTTCCGTTGGCTGCTCTCTGGCGCGACGCCGCCACGTTGCTTCTATTGTCAGGTGCAAGCACGAACCAACTATCGCAACACTCTCTCCTCGGGAAAGAATGCCCACTTCACTTCCGTTTTCGTCACGCCGTCGGTTGTTTGGTGTGCCGCTGTTTGGATTGGCGAGCGCCTTGTTTGCGCTCAGCGCATGCAGCGACAAAACGACCGAACCGGCCAGCACTGTGTCCAGTATTGCGGTGACGCCGCGTGTCACCGACTTGCGCGTTGGCGCCACACAGCAGCTCGCCGCGTCGGCCTTCGATGTCGCGGGTGGCGCGGTGTCGGGCAAAAACTTTGTGTGGTCTTCCGCTGAGCCCACAATTGCCACAGTGTCGGCCACTGGTTTAGTCACCGTCGTCAACGCCGGCTCGACGTCGATCTTTGCAAGCGTTGACAATGTCAGCGGGTTTGCGGCCATTGTCGGTAGTTC
>JAYTTR010000210.1:0-8099 GCA_043744935.1 Gemmatimonadaceae bacterium | reverse complement strand
AGATGACAATTTTCGACGCATACCGTGTCGAGCGTGCCGTGGATTGGGTGGAAACGATGCATCCGGAGTTGGCCGGCGGACTTGGTGTGTACTCTAGTTCGCGCTTCGCGACGCCATATTGTCACATCGATGCGCGTGGCGCACGGAAACGCTGGCGCGGTTGATCACGTAGGGGCGACATCACCGCGTGCGTCACACATGGCGCGGCAAACACGCTCGCTGCAGTATCGCGCTTGTCCTCGATGTCGACGGAGTTGAGATGAACCCGTATGTGCGTGAACGCATCAACCGCAAGCTCGACACGCTCGCGGACGAGCGTCTTTATCAAGTGCTCGATTACGTCGAGTTTCTGGAGACGAAATACGCGGAAAAAGCGGCGGCTCCCGTCAATGTGTTTCAGCGCTTCGCCGAGGGCGTTGAAGATAAATTGCGCGCCGGTGGAGTGGCCGTTGGTACCATTGCCGAAACGATGGGGTTGCTCAATCGTGCGGTCGGCGTGCTTAACGGCGTCGCCGAAAAGACGATGTCGGTGGCCAACGATGTCGTCAACGCCGCGAAAACCGCTGCGGTGCAGGTGAGCGCTCCGCCGGCATCCGCGGGCACGCAACCTGCACCACTGACGCCGCAAGCCACGGTCACGTCGCCCGCGGCGGGCGCGCTGCCGGCATCGACAACAGCGCCTACGAATGGCGCGTAACGCAGGGGAATAACCGGTGACTCAGCAAGACACAGCGTACGAAGACGAGCGCCTGGAAATGCGCGAGGATGCTGACCGCCCGCGCACGGGCGCGAAGCGCAGTGTCATGGGTTCCATCCGGCTCATTCCATCGTACCTCAAGCTGCTGTTTGGGCTGATGCGTGACAGTCGTGTCTCACGACTCGACCGGCTCTTTGTGATTGGCGCCCTCGCATACGTGATATCTCCGATCGATTTCATTCCCGATTTCATTCCGTTTTTCGGCGAAGTTGATGACATATTTCTGGTGATTCTTGCGCTCCAGCGATTGCTCGATCATGCAGGTACACGCGTATTAATGTCTCACTGGGACGGCGATCCGGACGAACTCTCGGCCTCGCGGCTCGCGCGCGTTGCCGGTGCGGCTGGATTCTTCCTGCCCGCGCGCTTGCGGCGACGGCTGCAACGCATGGTGCGACGTAGCGAACGAACGCGTAGCAGCTGGTTCTAGCGGAGCGGTTTTGGCGCGATGCCGCAACTGGACAGCGACCTGTTGTAGGCCTACGTTTCGAGATGGCACCCTCGACAACTCCTCCGAACAAGCCCGCCACCGGGGATCTCCCGGGCAGCGGGCTTTTGCGCAATGGCGATGCACTTGCTGCTGACGCGCTCCGCACGCACGCTCCTCGTGCGACGCGCATTCGCGACGATCTCGCGCTCACCTTTGACGATGTGCTCCTCGCACCACGGCATTCGCTCACGCATCCGAAAGAGGTGAATATTCGGTCCCGTTTCACTCGTGGCATTGCGCTCAATGTGCCGCTAGTGTCGGCCGCGATGGATACCGTGACCGAAAGCGAAATGGCGATCATGATGGCGCGCTACGGGGCGATCGGCGTGCTACACAAGAATATGTCGATTGATCGACAGGCGGCAGAAGTTGATCGCGTGAAGCGCTCTGAGAGTGGCATGATTCTCAATCCGATTACGCTCTCACCCACGGCATCGCTCCGCGAAGCGGTCTCGTTGATGATGCGTTTCAAAATATCTGGCGTACCGATTGTCGATAGCAACGGAATGCTTGTTGGCATTTTGACTAATCGCGACTTGCAGTTCGAGCGTGATCTCGACCGTCCGCTGCGTGACGTCATGACCGCTGATGAATTAATTACCGCACCCGTCGGCACTACCCTCGACGAAGCCGAACGTATTCTCGGCAAGCATCGCATTGAGAAGTTGCCGGTGGTCGACGACTTCGGCGTGTTGAAAGGGCTCATCACGGTGAAAGACATTCACAAGCGTCGGCAATATCCCGACGCAAACAAGGACATTCACGGACGACTGCGTGTTGCTGCCGCGATCGGTGCGGGTGGCGACTATCTCGACCGAGCGCGCGCCCTCATTCAAGCAGGCGTTGATGTCATCGTCATCGACACCGCGCACGGACACAGTGATGGCGTATTGAATGCCACGGCGAACGTACGCGAAGCCTTTCCTGACGTGCAGCTCGTAGCGGGGAATGTTGCGACGCGCGCCGGTGCGGCAGCGCTCATGGAGTGTGGCGTTGATGCAGTGAAAGTGGGCGTTGGACCGGGATCGATTTGCACAACGCGCGTCGTGACCGGGGTCGGTGTTCCGCAGCTCACCGCCGTCATGGATGCCGTGGAAGGTGCCGGCGACGTGCCGGTGATTGCCGACGGTGGTGTGAAGTACTCGGGCGATATCGTGAAAGCGCTTGCCGCAGGCGCGTCGAGCGTCATGATGGGCTCCATGCTGGCCGGCACCGAAGAGAGTCCGGGCGAGTCGTTCTTGCTTGAAGGGCGTCGATTCAAAATGATTCGTGGCATGGGCTCACTGTCGGCAATGCAAGACGGAAGCGCTGATCGCTATTTCCAGGACGGCGAGATGTCGTCAAAAAAACTCGTCCCGGAAGGCATTGAAGGACGCGTGCCGTACAAAGGACCGGTCGGCGACGTACTCTTTCAAATGATTGGCGGTTTGCGCAGTGGCATGGGATACGTCGGCTGCGGTACCATCAATGCGCTTCGTACGGACGCGGAGTTTGTGCGCATCACGACGGCTGGTCTGCGCGAGTCGCACCCGCATGACGTAACCATTACACGCGAAGCACCAAACTATTCGCTCTAGCCCCCCGCACACGTCACTCGGCCTACGCATCCGCAAAAATGCTTGACGCGGTGTGGGCCGAGGATCATCTTCGCCATCTTCTTGCGGTGCGCCGACTTGCGTCGCGCGTTCCTCACCGATGTTCTCTGTACTCGTCGCGGTTCCCATTGCCGCACATCCGAGAGGGTATTTCGTGGCCAGTTTGAATCGAACGAAGTCGATAGACCTCTTGATGAAGGACAGCGGGGCCGATGGTGAAAGTGCGCTGAAGCGCACCCTCGGTGCTTGGTCGCTTGTCGGTTTGGGTATCGGCGCTATCATCGGCGCCGGTCTGTTTGTTCGTACAGCGGCGGCCATCGCGGAACGCGCCGGCCCGTCCGTCACGCTGGCGTTTATCGTCGCCGGCATTGGCTGCGCGTTCGCGGGTTTGTGCTATGCCGAATTTGCATCGATGATTCCCATCGCCGGTAGCGCGTACACGTATTCGTACGCAACCATGGGTGAGTTTGTCGCGTGGATCATTGGGTGGGACTTGGTGCTCGAGTATGCGGTCGGCGCCGCAACGGTTGCGATTGCGTGGAGTCAGTACTTCAACAAGCTGCTCACGATCTTTGGGTCGAGCCCTATACCGTATCAATGGAGCCATTCGCCATTCGAAACGATGACCGGCACCGGTGTTCACGGCATCATGAATATTCCAGCAGTGTTAATCCTGCTGGTGTTGTCGCTGGTGTTGGTGCGTGGCACGCAGGAATCGGCGTTGCTGAACGGGATCATCGTCATCACCAAGGTTGCAATCGTGATGATGGTGATTGGTATTGGCTGGGGCTTCATGAATCCAGCCAATCATACTCCATATATTCCGGCTGCCACGACCTATACCACCAAGCTTGGTGTTACGCACGCCTATGGCGGTATCATGGGCGTTCTGGGTGCTGCAGGTGTCGTATTCTTCGCCTTTATCGGGTTTGACGCGGTCTCCACGGCGGCGCAAGAAGCGAAGAATCCAGCGCGTGATATGCCGATTGGCATTTTAGGATCGCTCGTCGTTTGCACCATTTTGTATGTGTTGTTCGCGCACGTACTCAGCGGCGTCGCAACAGTCGATGACTTTCGTGGCGCTGGTGGCGAAGCGTCCGTGTCATTCGCGATCGAGAAATACATGATCGGTTATGGGTGGTTGGCCAATCTGGTTACGGTCGCCATTCTCGCTGGCTTCAGTTCAGTGATCCTTGTCATGCTCCTGGGTCAGTCACGCGTGTTCTACTCGATGAGTCGCGACGGACTCGTGCCAAAGGTGTTTTCCGATACGCATCCCAAATACCGCACGCCGTGGAAGTCGAACATGTTGTTCTTCTTTTTCACCGCAGCGTTTGCTGGATTCTTGCCGGACAGCATCGTGGGTGAGATGACGAGTATCGGAACGCTCTTTGCCTTTATCCTCGTGTGCATTGGCGTGCTCATCCTTCGCGTGCGTCGTCCTGAGTTGCCACGTGCCTTTCGCGTCCCGGCAATTTGGGTGGTGTCGACGCTGGGCGTGATCGTGTGTGGCGCCATGATCTACGGCTTGGGCATAGATACGTGGATTCGCCTCATCGTCTGGCTCGCAATCGGCTTGCTGTTTTATTTTGGATACGGACGCAAGCATTCGGCGCTCGAGAAGGGCAGCCGGTAGTCGGTCGTACCAAGAGCAAACTGCAGGACGAACGGATATCTTGTCAGCGGCGCCGGAGAAGTCTCCAGGCGCCGCTCTCTTTCGCTCAGGTCTCGTGACAACTCCTACGGCCGTGCTTGACCCGACATTGGTTACTGCTGACCGACGTGCTGCTATTCAGACGTTTGCTGATGTGATCACGCCAGGAATGACGGTGGCACTGTCAACGCATATCAACGCCGACGGCGACGGTTGCGGCTCCGAAGCAGCATTGGCGCGTTTACTTGCGCAACGCGGTATCAGCGTACGCATCGTCAATCCCACCCCGTGGCCGGCGATGTTTACCTTCTTACTCGGCGACGATGTAGAGGATGCGAGTAGCCGTGGTGTTGATGCGCTCCATGGCATTGATGCGCTGATTGTGCTGGACATCAATGACGTGCGCCGTTTGGGCAGCTTGGCGGATGCAGTGCGCGCATTGAAGGTGCCTGTCGCGGTTATTGATCATCATGTTGCGGGAGACGAACCTGTTGGCCAAACGGCGGTCGCTGACACCACCGCGTGTGCAACCGGAGAGTTGGTGTACGACGTGGCGACAACGCTTGGGCTTGAGATCACACCGGCAGTTGCACAAGCGCTGTACTGCGCGATACTCACCGATACGGGTAGTTTTCGTTTTAGCAATACCACACCGCGCGCGCATGCGGTTGCGGCCGCGTTGCTCGCGGCGGGTGTCAATCCAGAAGAGATGTATCGACGAATCTACGCGCAGGTGAGTGTGGGTCGGTTGCAATTATTGCGTGAGGCGCTTGGCAGTCTCGAAGTTGATACGACGCTCGGTTTGTCGTGGATTGCCGTTGATGCGGGTGTGATGGAAAAGTTTGACGTGACAAGCGAAGAGTTGGATGGCATCGTCGAACATCCGCGTTCGATCGCGGGCACGAGACTCGCTCTGTTCTTCCGTGACTTAGGCTACGGCAAAGTGAAGGTGTCGTTTCGTAGCACGGGATTGGTGGACGTGCAGAAATTCGCGCGTCGCTACAGCGGCGGCGGTCATGCAAAAGCGTCTGGTGCGCTGCTGACCGGTACGTTGAATGACGTGCGCGCGCGCGTGGTGGCAGATGCGCGTGCGTATCTCACGTCTGGCCTGCTACCGGACTAAGGCTTGCGCGGCGCGAGCGGTGTTGGTGGTGGGCGCTTGGGTGAAGGTTTCAACGCCCATATGCCTGCCGACTCTTCGCCGATGCCAAGTGCGTAAAATGTGCCGTTGGGTCCTATGGTGACCGCATTGGGCAATAACGGCAACCGACGCGAATAGAGGTACGCGCCACTCGATGTCGCGTAGTAGTCCAGCAGACGATATGCGTTGCGCCCGCTGCCTTTTCCTCGCACAATGAGTGTGTCGCCGAAGAGCATGGCGTTCGACGCACTTGGATCCGCATCGGTGGTGTGTGCGACTTCAAGTATTTGTTTGCCGTTTACTTTCCCTTTTTTCGCCTGCTTCGTGTTCACGGCGGGTTCTACTCCGGCCTCAATGTATGCGTGCATCGTCAGCGGACCGCTGCGCGTGACGACGTACCAGTTTGCGCCGTACTGCCTCGCGAACACGCAATTGTCCGATGCATCCGGACCCGTCACATGTGTTGTCCACGCGAGATCATCGGCCTTTCGCCCGCGATCGTCGAGTGTTCGGCGCGACAACAGCCGCCCCGTACTATCCGAGAGCAGTACGGATCCGATTGCTCCCGACGTCTTGCTAATCAGTAGTCCGTTGCGCAAAACACAAATACCGTTGCTGCTCACCGCATCGAGCAGCGGTGCATTCCATTGCAGACGACCGAGCGAGTCGAAGGTAGTAACGCGGGATGTCGCTTGATCAACGACCGCAAATCCGGAAGGTGTAATCGCGATAAGCGATGGTCGACGAAACTCGCCTGGACCTTCCCCTTTTGCTCGCAGATTAAACCGTGACTGTCCGGTGAGCGCGTCGAATGCCGTGATCTCGCGCGTACCAGCATCGAGCACGACGACAATCCCGTGCGCTGCCACGACGTGTCGAGGTTCTGTGAGCAGGTCGGGCTCTTTCGAATTGCCGCGAACCCATTCACGCACCCAAAAGGAATCTGCAGCGAAGTGTCGAGTAGTGTTCGATGTCGATTTGGTCTGCGCAACGAGCGGCGACGCAAGTGCGCTGGAGAGCAGGAGCCAGCGAGCGTTGGCGACGAATGAAGGCACTTAGAGTTCCTCGATCCAGGTGAGTCCTTCGATGATGCGCTGAAGTCCCGCAAATTCTCGCGGCGATCTGGGGCTTTGCGATGCAAAACGAATACGTGACTGTTGATCGAGCACGAGCAACGTCGGAGTTTCCAGATGGCCAAGCTGATGTAATTCACTCAAAACGGAAGACGGCGCTTGGCGGACGGGAATGGACCGCGTCCACGTCGGTAACAAATATCGAATGCTGCTTGAGTCTGATGCGGCCCCGACATACCAGATGACCGCTAATGTCATCTGTCCGCGCACAGCGGATCGATGCAAGAGGTTGAGCATGCGCAAATTACCGGTGCAGTCCGTAGCCTGCAGCAACACCGCCGATTGAATTTTGCGCGCGACGGAGGGCGTGTCGAGATACGGTTGGAGCGCTGCGGTGAGCGTCGCTCGGGGTGCTGCTCGCACGGCGTCAACTGTGACGCCGGCGAGCAGGATCCCCGTCAACGCGAGCGCCCACGAAGTGGGGATGCGCATTCGCGTTTATCCTTCGTCGCAGTCGCTCTCGTCTTCCAACCCGATATCGCCACCACCATCGTTCTCACGGTAACGCCGGCAGGAGCGTGGGGCGCTACCCCCAGTGTACGGTCGTTTATCCTTGAAAAGCTGCATCTCGCCGGCTTTCTGGCACACTGTGTAGGAATACTGAATGCCGCCCGTCCGGTTGAAAATATTCGCATCCAGCGATAACCGGGTCTCGCATTGCATGATGTCTTTTGTTCCGCACGCGACAAGCGTTCCCGCCGCGCAGGCCGTCGACTCGATTTGCGCACCACCCACTTGTGCGCGGGCAAACGACACGTCGAGCGCAGCAACCGCGACGAAAAATGCAAACGCGCCAAACACAGCGCGCTGTTTTGATTGGGTCATAACTGCCTCCGGTAAGTATTGATGAAAGAGAGTCGCGCCAAGCCAAGTACTTGTCGCGAACGCATCTTGCCACGCGCCCGGATCGGAGGGCAGAGAGGCACCAGCAACATGGGCAAGCGGCGTCTCCGGAACGTCACCGATTCATTGCGGACCCCATCACCGCGCTGCACGTCCAAACGGCGCACCGTCGACGGCTCGTGCAAGCAAGAACCGTTGACGTCCCTCCCCGCCCACTAGCTTTCGCATTCGTCTCACTGGCCGCGCCTCGCAGCCACGTCTACGCGGTCCTGCATCGCGCCACCGAATCGTCACACCTGCTATGTCCACACTACAAGAACGCATCGCTGGCGCCCTCGCCACCGTGCGCAATCCACGCACTGGCGCCGATGTCCTGGCCGCCGAAATGATTCGCGATATCGGCACCACCCCCGCTGGCCGCGTGCGCCTGACACTCCTCCTCGGCGCCAACGATGATGCGACGCTCGCACGCGATGTGCGGCAAGC
>JAYTTR010000209.1:0-8129 GCA_043744935.1 Gemmatimonadaceae bacterium | reverse complement strand
GGAGCTTGCGTGCGAGCAGCAGACGAACACCACGACGATCCAGCAATCCCAAGTGACTTCCCGTCGCTGACACGTCGCGCAATGCTCGTGAGCGCCGTGACGGCGGCTGGTGGAGCGGCGATCGCGGCCCTGCCGAGCGCGCTGCCGGGGCAGCAAGCCGTCACGCGCACGACAACAGTGCCAGATGCTGCAACACCAACCGCAACACCGACCGTTGTCGTGCCCGACGACCCCACGCGCGTGCTCGGTCTTCCAACATCGGCGCAAAGCATACGCTCGCCGTTCGAGAATCCGTCGCGCATTCCAGTCGGAGTTGTCTCGGGTTCGTCGCTCACGCCGATACACCAACTCAGCGGTACGATCACGCCCACCGATTTGCACTTTGAGCGGCATCACGGAGGTGTCGCACTCATTGATCCGCAAAAATATCGTTTCCTGGTGCACGGACTCGTCAAACAGTCGATGATGTTCACGCTCGATGATCTCAAAACATTGCCATCGGTAACACGGGTACACTTTCTTGAGTGCTCCGGGAATGGGCGCGTCGGTTACAAATCGTCGAGGCCCGACACCACCCCGCAGCAGATCGACGGTTTGCTGAGCAATGCGGAGTGGACTGGTGTGCCACTCAAAATTGTTTTGGAGGAGGCTGGCGGCGTGACCAACGGAGCGAAGTGGGCGTTAGCCGAAGGCGGTGACGCCGCGTTGCTTTCGCGTTCAATTCCAGTTTCAAAATTGCTCGACGATGCGTTGCTGGTGTACGCGCAAAATGGCGAAGCCTTGCGACCGGCTGCGGGGTATCCGGTGCGTTTGATTCTTCCCGGATGGGAGGGAAATACGAATGTGAAATGGTTGCGTCGACTGGAGTTGATACGCGAGCCCAACATGTCGAAAGACGAGACATCCAAATACACGGATCCACTGCCCAACGGGACTGCGCGCCAGTTCAGTTTTGAGATCGACGCGAAGTCGACCCTTACATCACCCACATATCCGACGCGTATTGCGCGTCGCGGTTGGATACAACTCTCGGGTATTGCGTGGAGTGGTCGCGGAAAAATTACCGGTGTCGACGTCAGTACGGATGGTGGAAAAACATGGAGGCAGGCGGAGCTTCAAGGCACGCCGCAAGCGAAAGCACTCGTGCGATTCGTCTCGTTGTGGAATTGGAACGGCGAGCCTGCGATGTTGATGAGCCGAGCGCACGATGAGACGGGATATGTGCAGCCGACGGTCGAGGTGTTTCGCGCTGCGCGCGGTCCGGGTACGGACTACCACTACAACCACATTCGCGCGTGGCACGTTGCGGCGGATGGTCAAGTAACGTATGGGGTGCCGACATGAACGTGCGTCTTGTGTTGTGTGCGGCGAGTGTCGCGATGGGGTTGGCCTGCACAACGCACGATAGTGACACGACGGCCAACGCGCCGCAACGCGCGCCGGAGCGCTACGGCGTGGGGCGATTGGCAACAGCAACGGAGATTGCCGCGTGGGACATTGATGTCAACGCGAAGGGTGAAGGATTACCGTCCGGTGAAGGAACCGTCGCGCAAGGCGCGGTCGTCTACGCGAAGTCGTGCGCGTCGTGTCACGGCGCGGCGGGTGAGGGGATTACGCCAAATCCGCGACTCGTCGGTCGAATCCCCGGTGATTCGTTTCCGTTTGCGACCGACTTGAAGGCGGTGAAAACGATCGGCAATTACTGGCCGTATGCGACAACGTTGTTCGACTACATACGGCGCGCGATGCCACAAAACGCACTCGGCACGTTGACATCGAACGAGACCTATGCGGTCATTGCATTTTTGTTGCACGAAAATGCGATTGTGCCGACCGACGCGGTGATGAATGCGACGTCGCTTCCAGCGGTGCAGATGCCGTCGCGCAATCGGTTTGTGATGGATGATCGGCAGGGCGGTGCGCGGTTCAAGTAGCGCGCGGTTCACGAAACCACGACAGTTTGTAACGACGCTTGCTTGCGCGCTGTTGTGCATGCTTCCACATCGCGACCTGCTCGCGCAGGAAGTGCGCGGCATTCTCGTCAACGACGCCAATGGCCTACCCCTCCCTGGCGCCATTGTGCAGCTGCTGGCTCGCAGAGATGCTGTTGTCTCGTCAACGCTTTGCGGCACCAATGGCGCTTTTCGCTTCGTGGACGCGTCGAGCGATTCGCTTCGGCTGCGCGTCCTGAGAATTGGCTATCGCCCGTATGACACAACGTTCGTCGCTGCGGCGGAGCCGATCCGCACCGCTTTGACAATTCGATGGTCGGCGTCGCAAGTCACCCTCGCAGCGGTCGTCACTCGAAAGTCACGAACATGCCGAGCGCTCGCAGACTCTGGAGCCAGAGTTCTTGACGTCTGGTCGGAGGCCCGCAAGGCGTTGCTGACGGCGTCTCTGGCCGAGCGCATCGTTCTGCCCTTGGTTACCCGCGTTGACTACGAACGCGAACTGGACTCGTCAGGCACATTTGTGCGAGCTCAGCGCGTGAAATCGATCGAAGTACCAACGATGCGCGCATACGCCAGCCTGCCACCGGACAGCCTCGCGCGAATTGGATTCGCCACCGAGGATAGTTCTGGTGTCACGTACTTTGCGCCCGATGCTGGCTTTCTGGTTGCCGACGTGTTCGCGGCGACGCACTGCTTCAATACGACCGCCGATGTCAACGAGCATCCCGGCGAGATCGGACTGACTTTCGAGCCGACACTCGACGTCGAAAGAAAAATTGACATCCGCGGCACGTTCTGGCTTAATCGAGCTACGTCACTGCTGCGGTCCATTGACTTCTTCTTTACGAATCTGCCATCTCCGGCCGTCGGCGCGCGCGGCGGCGGCCGCGTGGACTTTGCGCGGCTGAGCGGAGGCGAACTTTTCGTGAACCGATGGCACATGCGGATGCCGAGACTCGAAACTCGCTCGCGCACGTCCGACGGGGGAATGCGCCGTACCGTGCTCGCGCCAAGCGGACTCGCACTCACCGGTGTCGTTGAAGTTGGCGGTTTGGTGCAGCGAGTTTCACGCGCAGACTCGGTGGAGTTCGTTAGCGCGCTTCCTCGCCTGCAAGTCACGGTGCGCTCGTCCTCGTCGCTTGTTCCGCGCGCCGGCGCACACGTTCGACTTTCTGGTACGGATTACGCACAAATTGCTGACTCGGCTGGCGTTGCCGTCCTGGCGGGCGTTTTGGAAGGACGCTACATCGTCGAGGTTCGTGCGCCGTCCCTCGCCCCGCTTGGCGATCTTCCAGCGACTCGAACCATCACAGTTACCGCCGACGCTGCAGAGCACTCGGTGGAGCTGCCATCGCCTGACAGGTTTTTGAAGACGGCGTGCGGCGCCGCGGCCGTGCGAGAGAAGACTGCCGTCGTGTTTGGCGTCGTCGCAGACACCACGGGACGACCTCAACCCGCCGTTGTCACGGTCCGATGGCCTTCGTCAGTAATCATTGGCGCCGGTAACAAGGGAAAAGGCGAGCTCTCATGGATTGATCAAACACGCGGCGCGCTCGCTGGCGGGACTGGCACATTCGTTGTGTGCAATGTGCCGCGGCAGGGAGTTGTCGCGAAAGCGGAAGGGTCAGACGGTCGCGATGAACGATTCATCCGCATTGACGAAGCGCAGGAAATCACGGAGCTGCGGTTCGTGCTCCGACGTCAGTCCGCGTCGCCATTTGGCGTCGTCGCACAGTCGACGCAGCCGACACGAGCGTTTGTCGAGTTTCACGTGTTGCGCGACGCAGGAACGCCGATGGCAAAAGAGACGCTGTGGCTCTCTGTCAACAGTTCGCCACGTCGGAAAATCCTGACCGACGAACTGGGTCGCATGCTGCTCCTGAATCAGGATTTCGGCATCACCGACTTTGTCATCTCGAGCGACGACGATCGCGTTGGTCGCGCTCGGGTCACGCTCGCTCCCGGGCGCAATGTGGTCACGGTTACCGTGACATCGCCGTGAGCCGCTGGGCTTCTATTCGCCGTCATGCGAACTTCTGAGAATCAAGCAGCTCCGTCTCGCGTGATCAGCTCAGCAGGTCAAGCGATGCTCTCACCCCACGTTAGTCAGCCAACAGTTCGTCGAGCGATACAGAAAATCCCGGCAGCAGCGCTTCGCCTTACAACGCGTCGTGCACGCCGAGCGGCGTCTGCGATCCATCCGCGCGATAGACGGTAACGAGTTGGCGCATGGGATCCACAGCCCACACCAGCTGCGAACTTGACGTTAACCAGCCGCCAAGTTTGGCCAACACCGCGCCCGATCGGTCCGTTGGGGACACGGACTGATGCACACAAACCATATATTGAAACAGCGCTATATCCCATCGCCGTTTTTGCCGAGCGCTACGGACTCGCGCACGATGGCGAGCGTGGCGACAAGGCGCGTGAATCATAGGGTAGATCAACAGTTGCGCAATTACTGCTTCCCGTCGCATCAACTGCTGGTGGGCGAAGGACGGCTGCGACCGATTCGAACGGACGGTGCGACTTGGTGTAACGACTGCGGGCTTCATTAATTGCTCGCCAATTGCCTTTTGATCGAACTATAAGGGGGCAACGTGTCATTTGTTACAGCTTGCATGCGGGGCGGGGCTAAGCGAGCTGCGCTAGCGCTCTTATGTCTGAACGCGGGTCTGCTGCACGCGACGCAAGCTCCAAGACGCACACCCCGGTCAGTGAAGCCGAGCGCGCGCACCGCTCGACTGCTTGCCCTGTCGCGGCTTGATGCGGCGGTACACTATTTCCATCCGGTGGTCGCCACAAGGCCGACGCGATGGGACGCTTCCTTCGCGAGGTTTGCGGTCGCTGTCGCCGAGGCTTCCGACTCGGTGGCGTACGCCGCGGCACTGGCGCGCGTATTGGCCACGTTGGAGGATCCGCAAACTCGCGTTGCGGGTCCGCGCGCCGTTTGGATGGCCGAGCGGCTTCCCGACGGGTCGCTACTCCTTCAACCGTCGACCACGTCTAAGTCGTCCGACACGCTCGCCCTGATACAGCCAGCGTCAGTGGTGCTTGACCTCAGAAACGACGCGACTGAGTTGCCGGCTTCCGCGCTACGACTCTTGAAGGGCGTATGGTCTACGGGCGACGAGCGTCGGCTGCAATACGCGGGGTTGCCCCAAGTTTGGTTCCAATCGGCGAACGATGCGCATCGATTAACGTGGCAACGCATTCCCGGGAGACGCTTCGAAGGCCAGGCCACGGCACAAGTACTCGTCTCGGTCCTCGTCTCAGAGCGTACCGTGCTCTCCCCGCTCGTGCAAGCCTTGGTGCGGTCCGGCTCCGCGACCTTGATTGGCGAGCGCACATCGCACGTCACGCTCGCCGCAACGACTGAGCGTATTGACATGGGCGATGGAGTATGGGCTCAGGTTCGGATGGGGGAACCACTGGGGGGCGCGTTACCTGTCGATACGGTAGTAGCGGATGCGATGTCGGCCGTCTCAACAATGAAGCGGGCCGAAAAGGGGAGACGGAGCGCTGCCCAATCGGTCGTCTCGCTCGACACGACAAGACGTGTTTTTCTTGCGCCATTTCCGACCGATCCAGCGTGGATGGCACTGTATCCATCACGGGGATACCGTATCTTGGCGGCCGTCCGGCTCTGGACGACGGTCAAGTTGTTTTTTCCCTACATGACGTTGATGAATGAGGATTGGGACGCCGCGTTCGTACATGCGCTCGGACGGGTAGAGAATGCCCCGGACGCGAGCGGTTTTGCATCGGCCCTCGGGGAGTTTGCGTGGCGCATGCATGATTCCCATGTGCGGCTGACGAATAGGACGCTCCTACGGGAACGAGCGCCGATCCCACTCGCGCTCCAGTTGCGACTCGTCGAAAATCGGCTACTTGTGACCCGCGTACCCGACGCCACGTCCCCAAGAACCTTTATTCGGCTTGGAGATGAAATTGTTGCGGTAGATGGCGTGCCGATTCGCAAACGTATCCAAGATTTGGAGTCGACGCTAATCGCGAGTTCACCCCAAGGTGCGCGCGCGCAGGTGCAGGCGCACGTGCTGGACGGTCGCGAGGGAAGCATACCGCGAATTTCGCTCAGACAGTCAGACGGGACCGAGCGAGTGGTCGTGCTGCCTTCGCGACACGAGGACGCTGGGCAACTCGCGTATCAAAATCTCGCCGCATCGAAAGCAACGTCATATCGAAGGCTCGAGAACGATGTTGGATATGTCGACCTGGAGCGATTGGGGCCAGAGGAGGTCGATAGCATGTTCCGGGCACTCGCGGACACGAAGGCGATCATTTTCGATGGGCGCGGCTACCCGCGCGGCACGGCCTGGGCAATTGCGGGCAGGCTGAAACGGGACCTCGACCAACGGGTCGCGGCGGTACTGAGTCAGTTCGTGGTGCGCGGCCCAAGTTTGGCAGAACCCGAGCGCGACGTTCGAACGTGGTCGCAGCTTGTTCCCCGAGCAGGCATCTTGGCAGCGCATTATGCAGGTCGCACCGCACTGCTCATCGATGAACGCACAATGAGCCAAGCCGAGCATTTGGGTCTCTTTTTGAAAGAGGCGAACGGGACTCTATTCATTGGCTCTCCCACCGTAGGTGCGAATGGAGACATCTCGGACATTGCGCTGCCTGGCTCGTTCCGGGTCAGCTTCTCCGGTTTGTCGGTGCGCGATGCCCGCGGCGGTCAATTGCAACGCCGCGGCTTACAGCCGGATGTGGCCGTGACACCGACGGTCGCTGGGATTCGCGCCCACCGTGACCAGGTGCTTGAGGTGGCGTTGCGTTATTTGCTCGAAAGCGGCCGTTAGCGATGGCGTCGCGCGTGTGGTGCTGGCTTACTGTGCGAACTCTACCCGGTCTCGCAGGTACGCTAACGCGAGGGTGGCGAGCTTGTCCCGTTTGGTGACGATCGACTTGAACTGCCGATAAAATCCATTTTCTAAGTTTGGAGTGCAGCACCCATGACTTCGTCCAACGTTCGCATGACAAGAGCGACTCATCGACGATGGTTAAGCCCCTCTTGCATGTGCGACCGTCTCGCTCGGCGCGATCATGCTCATCACTTCGGCATGCGGGTGCGAGCCGAGCCTTGGGTTCAACGTCGACCCGCGAACCACCACGTTGCGTGTCGGTCAATCCTTCACGCCCACCGCAGCCAATGTGAGTGGCTGTCGCGACAGGAGCAGCTCGGAAACGTGGTCGTGGAGCACCGCCGATTCTACCTTGTTGCGCGTAATTCCGACGACAGGACGGGCGGTCGGCATCGCAACGTTAACGGGCTCCACCACCCTAAATGTCATCAGCGTGGAGCCTGTGATAGGCCGCGTTACCGTCGCGGTGACCATGGTGCCGTAGAGTATTGCGCGCGGCGGTCGCGGCCCGTGCCGCTTAGGGGGTGGCGACCGTCTCGCGTCTGCGCTGAGGCATTTTGGGACTATTCGATAACATCGCATTGCTGTTGCCAACTGCTTCGCGGTTAGCCGCCTCGCTCCCTCCCGTTGCTAACCGCATCCATACCTCCTGGCGGTGACGGCGGGCAAACTGTTGGATGTACGATGAAATGCAGCGTGCGTCCATCGCCCGACCACCGCGGCAGGTGCGTGTCGCGCTTTGGTTCACCGCAGTCTGGCCGTCGATCCCGCGAATGACATTTTATTGTTCTGCGATAGCTCGATCGGCGTGGGTGTTTTCGTAAGATTCAGATGATATTCCAAGCATCGTTCTTGTAGAATTTGCACAATTCTCAAACTGAGGTTTTTGGCCGCGTGACGTCCGGCAACGCACGTTGGTCGCGTTGGGCACGTCCATCAAACGTTGCGCTGCAATCGCGTTCGCATGCTCTCCAACGCAATAGAATGATCCAATTGCTGTCCACGTCCCCGCGGTGGGCGGTAAAACCTGTTGTTGGACTTAGTTTCTACGGACAGAGTAGAAGATGTAACCGCTATCGGTTTCACCTATTCCAAAAAGTCCTATTCGCGTAGCAGCTATCAATTGAATTGGGGCCTTCAAGCTAATACGGTCGCGGGCGGTGCATTGACGCGATCACGCCGCGCAATAAAGAACTGCGCGTACAGGAGGGTCGGGGATGAGACAGCTTCGCAGTTCCAGGCCGGCCTGCTGTCCTGTGCGCCATCGGCCCGCGCGTTCTCAGGAAATTGGTGA
>JAYTTR010000208.1:0-8151 GCA_043744935.1 Gemmatimonadaceae bacterium | reverse complement strand
CGTGCTCGATCCGCATCGTAGGTGCGCACATTTTCGGCGCCAACCATCCCGCGCTCGCTGCTCGACGCGAGCACTGCAAGCTGCGTATGCGATGTGATCAGACCCGCTGAAAGCGACGCGTGTGCTTCGTCATTATTGGTGCGACGCTCACGTTCCGCCGTTGTGGACACACTCGCCGTGTTATCAAAATCGAAATTGTTCTCGGCGTGGCGTGCGGACGCGCTGACGTTCCACAGCGCGTTGTTCGTATGCGCGCGCCATGCTGCCTCAACGCTGCGTTCGCCAAAAGCGCCAGCGCGCAATGACACCAGCCGTTGTGGTGCGCTTTCAAGCGCCAGCACGCCGCCCGCCGCGCCCGGACCTGTACCGAGGGGATCGGCGCCGAGTATCACCGTGGCTGACGCGAGTCCAGCCAGCGGAAGATCGGATACGTCCGCCATGCCTGTTGCCGGATCGTTGAGTGGCATCCCGTCAAGTGTGATGGCGACTTGCTCTCGACGCGCGCCACGCAGCATCAATCCCGTTTCTCCACGCGCGGAGCGAATGCCCGTATACGGAAGGGAGGCAACGACCCCGTTGATTGTTCCAACACCCATGGCTCTCGCGTCACTGATCGATTGCGTCGCGGTCAGGCGACCCGGAGACACCGCGATGCCCATAGCATCGGTGCGCGTTGACACCACGCTCTGCACCGGGAGGAGCTGTGCGGGTTGCGCGAGCGGATCGAGCGCCACCACGATAGCCGTGCTGCCCACTGGTATGTCAATGCGACGGGGACGATATCCGACGCGCTGTAACTGCACAGTTCTCGCGTGCACCGCAGCGCAATGATCCGGCAGGATACGCGCGCTGTCGACGTCGGTCGTCATGCGTACGCCACTGATTGGCGCCAGTGTCGCCGCGTCGACTACGCAAAGTTGGGTTGAGTCGGCGCTCGCCGCCGCGATGACGAATGCGACGTGTACCAGCACATGGATAGGCATTAGTCGCGCGTGGATACCACGGGTATTGCCGCGCGCGCGCGACCCGTACCGCGCAATGGCAAAAGTGCGGGCACACCGATGGCGGGATCACGCGTAATAACCAGCGGCCAATCGTACACGCGTTCGAGAACCTCTCCGCGCATCACATCGTCCACCGTACCAGCGACAGCCACATGTCCCTCATGCAGCAGCACGATGTGTGCGGCGAATCGCGCAACGAGATTGAGCTGATGGCTCACTAAAAGCACGGTTCGTCCTTCGCGCGCCAACGCATCGAGCAACTCGAACACGGCCATTTCATGGGCGATATCGAGAAATGCCGTCGGCTCATCGAGCACCAGCACCGGTGTCTCCTGCGCGAGGGCGCGTGCAATGCGCACGCGCTGCCATTCGCCACCGGATAGTTCATCCGTACGCCGTGTTCTTGTGTCGCGTGCACCCGCGCGCTCCAGCGCCTGATCAACCGATGCACGATCGGCGTTCGTGAGCGCGCCGAACGCGCTGCGGTGCGCATGTCGGCCAAGCGCAACAAACTCGTCGACGCGCAGCGGAAGTGAGGGCTCTTCACGCTGCGGCACGATGGCCGTCAGTTTCGCGAGTATGCGCGCTGCTGTCGTGCCTACGTTCGCATCGCCCACACGCACGGCACCACGCAGCAGTGGCGCGCGACGCAACATCGTACGTACCAAGGTGCTCTTGCCGCTCCCATTTGGACCAACAACCGCCGTGATCTGACCGGCGCGTGCGGTGAGCGAAACTCCATCAAGTGCGAGTTGCGGACGACCAGCGTAGCCGACTGCGACATCGGCGAACACAATATCTGGTGCGTGGGTCATGCGGCCAATCGACGCAAACGCGACAGAAAAAAAGGTACGCCAATGATGGCGGTCACGGCACCGAGTGGGAGATCGGCTGGTGCGCGCACGGTGCGCGCAAGCAAGTCTGCCGCCACGACCAGTACGGCGCCGTATAGTGCAGAAAGCAGCAACATCTGGCGATGCTGACGCGCACCAAGCGCCCGCGCGATGTTCGGTACGACGAGTCCAACAAACCCTATGAGTCCGGCGGCGGCAACGGTTGCCGCGGCGAGCAACGAGGCGACAAGAAAAATACGACGCGCAGACTTGTCGACATCAACCCCTAACGCGGCGGCAGGTTCATCACCGAGGGAAAGCACGTCAAGATCGCGCGCCCACCACACAAGCATACCGCCCAAGACACAGAGAGCGCCGGCGACGCGCACTACGGTAGGCCATGTTGCTTCTGCGGCCGAGCCCATCATCCACCACAGTGCATTGCCTCGTCTCTCGGGTGATACATCGGCCAAGGCAACGATAATGATGGCGTTGGCAAATGCACCAACCACGACGCCGGCCATCAACAACACTTTTGCATCGCCACTGCCGCCAACGACGCGCGCAATCGCGGTAACGAGTACTGCGGCAGCAGCCGCACCACCAAATGCACCAAGCGTGACTGCGCCGGGCACGGTCGCGCCAATCGCCATCATCAGGACGGCGCCGACGGCCGCGCCACCGGACACTCCGAGCAAGTATGGTTCGGCGAGTGGATTGCGCAGCGTGCCTTGCAGTGCGCCACCACTCATCGCGAGCGCGGCACCGACGAGTGCACAGAGCAGCACGCGCGGCGCGCGCAAGTCTTGCACAATCGACACCACGGCACTCTCACCAACACCACCAACGGCACGCACAACATCGGCGATGTGCAACGGCACGGCACCCACGGCGATGGCGATCAGCATCGACACAACCAAGAGCACGATGCCTCCAACAAACGCGACGCGCACATCGTGCATCACGGACGACCCTTGACGACATCGGGATGCAGCGCCTGTGCGAGCGCATTCGCGGCCATTCCTAACACAACCGATGGGCGTCCCGAGAGTGCTGGGTCGTCGATGATCAGGTGTCCATCGCGCATCGCACGAACCGCGCGCCATGCAGGAATGTCTTTCAGACGCGCCGCGGTATTTGCACTGACAATGAGAAAATCCGGATCGCGCTTCGCGATTTCTTCGATCGACACGGAAGGCGACGGCGTATCAAGATCGTGAAATGCATTCCGGGCACCCGCTATCTCCATGATCTCGTCGAGATAGCTGCCACGTCCAACCACGATCACGGGCGATTGCCACAGTGGCCACACTACTGTTGGCGCTCGGGCCCCGCGCGTCGCCGCGCGCACGCGGGCAAGCGATGCCTGCACCGAATCGGCTACGTTGACGGCGCGTTGCGTTGCGCCCAACGCGGTGCCGAGTGTGTGCGTGAGCGTGATGAACTGCGCGATGTGGTCGACACGCAAGGCGATTGTGCGCACGCCTGCGGCACGTAACGCTGTTGCCGCCGGTCGATTTTCGGCAGTGGCGTACAAAATGACCAGCGTTGGCTTTGCGCCCAATACTGCTTCGACATTTGGACGAATGCCGTCGCCAAGCGGCATGACCGATTTTACTTGTGCCGGATATTCATCCCACTTTGATCGGCCAACCAGATGCTGCTCGGCGCCGATTGCGTAGATGATTTCCGTCGCGGTTGGATTGAGCGAGACCACACGCGCGCCGTAATCAGCATTGATCGGGAGTAATGCGCCAAAATCATCGGTATCTGCGGGTGCGGCGATGGTCGACGCGCGTGCGGTTTGAGCGCTCCGTTGATCTGATGGCGGGGCGCACGCGAGTGCGACGCCGAGCGAGAGCATCGCGATCGATGATTGGGTGCGTCGCAATAGTGCTTTGAAAAACAAACGAGCGTCCTCTCCCAAAGAGAAGGCGCTCGTGCACAGGCGGAGGGCGTAGAGCTGCACGCGACACCACCAGGCGCGAGCCCCCCCTCGAGGGTCTTCGTCCGAGAATGAGCAAAGGTCGTCTCCTGGCTTCGGGTGTACAGCACTCGCCTTCCCAGTCGAAACGACCAGTGGCGTTGTGAATGCTGCGTGATACTACCCGTTACAGTGGCGGGGCCGCGCCGGTATTACACCGGCTTCCGTGTCCCTTGCTCGAAAACAATTGTCTGTCGCGTCAGCCTGACTTGACAGCGAGAACCTACCGCGTGACCGTCGTCACGGCAAGCGCGTGTCCCAGTGCGTCCTTCAATTCAGCGCGTCGCCGATCATGCGCACCTATGTCCGCCGTACTGGGCGAACCGATGCGCGCAAACGTTGCGTCGAGCGCTGCAATTTCTTGCGCCAAGCGCTCGTGCAAAGGGGCTTCACTCACGCGCGGTGTGCCAACAGAAGCCGTTGCGGCATTGCCGCGGCTGCCACGACGCTGCATTGCGCGAGCGAGTGCGAATACCATAAGAAACCCAATCGCCATCAGCAATCCAGAGATGTACAAATTGCGTGCTGGCGCCTGCGGGGCGGGTATGTCTACCGTCAATCGTGCGCCGTCTTTCACATCCTGCGCGAGATAGCGTCGGAAATTTCGATTCTCGAGTGTCACCGGATCGACTGCAGCAAAACCTGGTCCCGTTACTGTGCCTTGCGGGTCTTCGACCAACACCTCGAAGACGACCGCGCCGCGATCCGCAGCAAACGAGAGTGGAAAACTGGCAGCCGGAACGCGATACGAAAACGAGACTTGTTTGACGCCTGGTGCGATAGGCGCAAACACCGACACGCGTCCGGGTGCAAAAATAAATGCATCGGGCGATATCTCACCTTCGCTCGCGCGTACGTCGACCGCCGACTGCGGTACGGTGATGCTCCACGTTGGAGCTGGCGCTTGTTGTTCCGCCGCAATGAGTGTTTTCAAGCTGTCGTTGGACAGCTCAAAGACCTCGATGACGGTACGCATCTCCGCGGTGTCTGCCTTGCCAACGATGAGATGTCGTCCTTTCACACTCAGCGGAAATGTGTTCGACGTGGTGTCGAATACCGTGATCTCCGCTGCGTCGCCGCGCGAGTCTGCCGCACGCAACGGTGGCGTAAAATACGCGATGCCATCCCACGTGACCGACGCGAAATACACCGCATCGGCTGCGCCAAACGAGCGCCAGCGCACCGCGTAATGTCCGTCCGTGTTTGTCCGGACGGAATCAATGGGCCCCGCGCTGTCTTTGCCCACCCGATGCACCGTCACCCATGCACCAATCGCGGGTCCCATTCCCGTACTATCGGGGCGCACACGCATGGGCCGACGCACGCGACCGTCAACTGATCGCTTGGTTGGTGGTGGCGCAACGTTCGGCGCGTTGTTCTGCGCAAAGGCCGGTCCGGCAGCACACACACTGACGAGTGTCACGAGCGTGCACAGGCGGACGCGCACGCGGGATGTGCACGACCGCAGCATGGAGTACAAAGACATCACGGAGTGAATTTGCCGAAATCTTCAGGACGCAGATTCTCGAGATACGCCTTGAGTTGTTCTGCAGTGAGTTCATGTTCGCCGGACAAATCGAACGACGAGACATCGGCGTCGGTCGCATCGTCGTGACTATCAAATGTCGTCAGCAGTTCCTGCGGCGCGAAAATCGGTGCACCAAGTCGCAGCGCCAGGGCAATGCTGTCCGACGGACGAGCGTCAACGTGCAATTGCCCGTTGGGCCCGTCGATTTGCATTTCTGCATAATACGTACTTTTTTCGACGCGGGTGATGGACACTCTCCGCAGTTCGCCACCGAGGCCCAGGATCAACGCCTTACCGAGATCATGCGCGTTGGGACGCTGCGGTTTGATCTGATTCATCGCATTGACGATCGATTCAGCTTCCGGCTGACCAATCCAGATGGGCAGCAACCGCTGCCCATCTTTTTCACGCAGAATAACAACGTAGGAATTGGAGCTACTATCAAGACCGAGTCGCACGACCGTGACTTCGATCATCGGCATTCATATCCGGCGTTAGCGGATCGCGCGTTGGAGCGCTTCGACACGATCGGTGCGCTCCCACGTGAAGAATGTGCGCGACTCCCCGTTATCAGTCACCGTGTATGGCGTACGACCGAAATGTCCATACGCCGCCGTGGGCTGATAGATCGGCTTGCGCAGTTCGAGTGCCGTGGAAATGGCCAGTGGCGTGAGATCAAATACGCTTTTGACTGCGGTTTCGATGACGCGGTCCGGCACCGTACCCGTGCCGAACGTTTGCACGTACACCGACACTGGTTCGGCGACACCAATTGCATACGCGACTTGCACCTCACAACGCGCGGCGAGTCCAGCCGCGACAATGTTCTTGGCCACCCAACGTGCCGCGTAACAGGCCGAACGATCCACCTTGGACGGATCCTTCCCGCTGAAGGCGCCGCCGCCGTGACGTCCCATGCCACCGTAGGTATCGACAATAATCTTTCGACCGGTGAGGCCGGCATCGCCTTGCGGTCCACCAATCACAAACCGTCCGGTTGGATTGATGTGCGTCTTCATGGTATTGGTGCGAAACGCTTCTGGAATCGTGGCCAGAATCACGTCATTGAGAATGGCGTCACGCAGCTTGTCATTGCCTATGTCTTCGCTGTGCTGCGTCGAAATCACGACGGTATCCACCGCGATGGGCCGATCCCCTTCATACACGACCGATACCTGCGCTTTACCGTCGGGACGCAACCATGGCAACGTTCCGTCCTTTCGCAATGCCGCGAGGCGATGCGTGAGCGCGTGCGCGAGTTGAATGGGCAACGGCATGAGTTCTGGCGTTTCGTTGGTGGCGAAACCAAACATCATGCCTTGATCGCCCGCGCCGCCGGTGTCCACGCCTTGCGCAATGTCACGCGACTGCGCGTCAATCGTGCTCATCACCGCACACGTTTTGTTGTCGAAGCCGAAGTTCGCATCGGTGTAGCCAATGCCCTCGACCGTTTTGCGAACGATGTCCGGGAGCGGCACATACGCCGTTGTCGTGATCTCGCCGGCGATCACCACCAAGCCTGTTGTCACAAGCGTTTCGCACGCAACACGCGCGAGAACGTCCTTAGTCAGGATGGCATCGAGAATCGCATCAGAAATCTGATCAGCGATTTTATCGGGATGTCCTTCAGTAACGGACTCGGAGGTAAAGAGATGTCGTTCGGCCACGCAATTCTCTGGAGCTTGAGGGTGAGGAAAGTTGGATTGAGACTAGTCCGCTAGAACAGTGCGGGCAACCCACTGCCCGTCGGATCGTGCAGATCGAGCTCGGCCCGCAACCGACGACGCAGCAGCGTCTCTACTTCACGCGCTGTCCCCGCGGAGAGGGCCGCTTGAGCCGCATCGACGGCGGCGGACACGCGCACACCACGTATGACGCGCTTCACATCCGCTACGCCACGCGGCGCCACGCTCAGCTGCCGAATGCCCAAGCCGATGAGCGCAAACACGGCTAACGGCTGAGACGCCATCTCGCCGCACACGCCGACATCAATGCCATGCGCGGCCCCCGTGGTCTGTACTTGCGCGATGAGTCGCAACACAGCTGGATGAAAGGGCGTGAAGCGCGGCGCAAGATTGGCGTTGCCACGATCCACCGCGAGCGTGTACTGCACCAAATCGTTTGAACCTATGCTGAAAAAATCGACATCCCGCACCAATGTGTCGCAGGCGATCGCTGCTGCGGGTGTTTCGACCATGACACCGAGGGGAACATCGGAGCGAAAGGGCACACGACGTTCGGCTAATTCGTGTTCAGCCTGTTCCATCAGTTGCCGAGTTTCGCGCACCTCATCGACGGTGACAATGAGCGGCAGCATGATGCGCAAATCGCCGTGCACTGCAGCGCGCATCAAAGCGCGCAATTGCACCTTGAAAATTTCGCTTTCATCAAGGCACATCCGAATGGCGCGCCATCCGAGGAACGGATTGGCCTCGGACGGAAAGCCGCCAATGGGCAGTTTGTCACCACCCACATCGAACGTGCGGATGACCACCGGGCGGGCACCGAACGCCTGAATCACGCGACGATATGCGCGATACTGTTCGTCTTCATCGGGCATCGCGGCGCGCCCGACCACCAGAAATTCTGTGCGCATGAGCCCGACGCCTTCGGCACCACTGGCCGCCGCGAGTTCGGATTCTTCCGGGATATCGACGTTGGCGCGGATAACCAATCGCTCGCCATCGTGCGTGATCGGCGCGCTGAGTGCGAGTTCGCGCACTTGATCCGCGCGTCCGGCTTCGTCTTCGACACGCTGCCGTGCCGCGGCGATTTCGCTTTCGCTCGGCGCAATGATGAGCG
>JAYTTR010000207.1:0-2118 GCA_043744935.1 Gemmatimonadaceae bacterium | reverse complement strand
CGGTCCCACAAATGCCATGACGTGCTGGCGCCGGCGTGCTGTGTCGTGCTCACGATGTACTCTCCACGATGTCCAGGTCGTCGCGTTCAATCTTTTCGATGCGTCGGAGATGCCGTCCGCCTTCAAATTCCGTAGACAACCACGCCGTGAGAATCTCCAATGCATCTTCATCAGAGATGAAGCGCGCAGGCAACACGAGCACATTCGCATCGTTGTGCTTTCGCGACAAGGCGGCAATCTCCGGCGTCCACACGACAGCGGCACGCACGCCAGGATAGCGATTGGCTACGTACGACATACCCAAGCCGGTGCCGCAGAGCAGTATCCCGCGCTCGGCGGCGCCCGTCGATACTTCTTGCGCGAGTGGGTGCGCAAAGTCGGAGTAGTCAGAACTGGCGGTACTGTATGCGCCGATATCCTCAACCGCGAAGCCGCGTTCGACGAGGGATGCGCGCAAGCGCTCCTTCATCTCGAAACCCGCGTGATCGGACGCGATGGGAATACGTTCGCCCGCATGTGCGACGTGTGTCATGATCAAGTCTCGCGATTGGGGTATTGTGGCCATGTCTGCAACATGCCACGCACGGCTTTGATACGTTGCTCTGCCACACGGTCCGCCGCTTGATACGTAGGAATATGTGTTTTTTTCGCCAGACGAAATACGCGCAACACCGTATGATATATCTCGTCTGCTTTTCGCAACGAGCGCTCGCGATTCCATCCGGTCAATTCGCTATAGACATTGATGACGCCGCCGGCATTGGCCACGTAATCTGGCGCGTACAAAATGCCCTTCGCTTCAAGCTCGTCGCCGTGCCGATCTTCGAGCAACTGATTGTTGGCCGCCCCTGCTACAATTTCGACCTGGAGCTGCGGAATGGTGTCGTCGTTGAGCACACCACCCATTGCGCACGGTGCAAAGATGTCCGCCTTCACACGGTAGATGTCAGCGAGCGCGACGACTTTGGCGCCCGTCGCGTCGACGACCCGTTGCATTCGCGTCGCATCAATGTCCGTGATGACGAGCAGCGCACCCGCTTTGTGGAGCTCAACGGCGAGATGATAGCCCACGTGACCACAGCCCTGAATCGCGACGGTACGCCCGTCTAATGAATCGCTACCCCATCGCTCACACGCGGACGCCTGAATGGCGCGAAATACTCCATGTGCGGTAACCGACGACGGATCACCCGACTTGGACCCGATACCGGTCACGTACTTCGTTTCCATTTGAACGAAGTCCATATCTTCGACCGTTGTTCCGACGTCTTCGGCTGTCACATATCGTCCGCCGAGTGAATCGACGAAACGTCCGTGTGCGCGGAAGATCATTTCGCGATTCACAGTTTTGTTGTCGCCGATGATCACCGACTTTCCGCCGCCCAAGTTGAGACCGGCGACAGCATTTTTGTACGTCATGCCGCGTGACAGGCGCAACGCATCCGTGATTGCGTCCTCGTCGGTTGCGTAATTCCAAAACCGACAGCCGCCAAGTGCAGGGCCAAGTGTTGTATCGTGGATAGCGATCACACCACGATATCCGGTGGCTTTATCTTGGCAGAGCACCACTTGCTCGTGCCCCATGTCGGCGATGGTGTCAAAGAAGCGCATGAGAATTAGTCCGGAAGGGAGCCGTCGGCAGCCGCCGCAGCGGCCAGCACTTCACGCGCGATTACCATGCGCTGCACCTCCGAGGTTCCCTCGTAGATTTCAGTGACTTTGGCGTCACGAAAGAAACGTTCGACGGGATAGTCGGTGACGTAACCATAGCCCCCGAGAATCTGAATGGCTTGGGTTGTAACCCACATAGCCGTTTCGCTGGCGAAGAGTTTCGCCATAGAGCTGAAGCGCGTGATTTTCTCGCCGCGCTCCTTTGCCGCAGCGGCCGCATGCAACAGCGTGCGCGCAGCGGTAATACGGGTCGCCATATCGGCGACCTTGAACTGAATGGCTTGAAACTCGGTGATTGGACGATCAAACTGCTTGCGGTCTATCGCATAACGCATGGCCGCTTCGAGGGCCCCACGCGCAATGCCGATCGCTTGCGCCGCAATGCCCAGTCGACCGTGATCGAGCGAGCCGAGCGCGTAGATCAGTCCTTTCCCTTCATCACCAAGG
>JAYTTR010000206.1:0-8156 GCA_043744935.1 Gemmatimonadaceae bacterium | reverse complement strand
TGCCGCGTTCGGCCCAGCGCTGCTGCCAGCGTGTTTCGACGGTCGCGGGATCGTATGGAGTGGAAACGGTGGGGTCGGTGGAGTCGGCTTGCGTCATAGAGCAAAGATAGCGTGCCCAGCAAGCGGAAAGCATTCAGCGATTTCGCGTCCAGCCGGAGAGTTATCGGTGGTTTCCAATCAATTCGGGCGCGCCTTCGGCCGCTCACTGGCTTTGAATAAGTATGCGCTTGTCTCCAGCCGTGCGCCTTTCTCATCGCACACCGCAAATCGGCTGCCCTCAAAACACGACACACCGGCGTACCGTCCGTCCTTCGTTACCGCGTAAAAATCGAGATCGAAATATGGTCGACCCTTATCGTCAAGCAACCGTTTTTCCGTCATCGCAATCACGCGCTCAACGACCTTCAACAGCGACTGCTGGGGCGTCATGCCCTGTCGCATGAACTCCACGGCGAGAAACGCCCCACACACTTTCATATTCGCTTCGCCACGCCCCGTGCTGCCCGCCGCGCCAACGGTGTTATCACAGTATTGACCGGCGCCAATAATAGGCGAATCGCCAACGCGCCCAGGAATTTTCCACGACGTGCCGCTCGTGGTGGTGACGGATCCAATATCACCCGCCGCCGTCACCGCATTCATGTTGATTGTGCCGGTCGTAAACTTGATCTTGATATCCTCGTCATGATCGAGCCATGCATCGTTTTTGTTCAGACGCGACTTCCAGCGCATCCAATCCTGTCGACTTTTTTCCGTCAACAGATTCTGTTGTTTAAAACCCATCGCCATGGCAAACTTCTTTGCTCCCGGGCCCACCAGCATGACATGATCCGTGTAGTCCATGACCGCTTTGGCCACGAGCGACGGAGTCGCAATGTCTTCAATGCTTGCCACCGCACCTGCGCGCCGCGTCGGACCGTGCATGCACGACGCATCGAGCTGCACGACACCCTCTTCATTTGGCAGCCCTCCCAATCCCACTGACTGATCATTGGGGTCAAGCTCCTGGATGTTCACACCGGCAATCGCCGCGTCAAGCGGATCCTCGCCCTTGGCCATCTTCTCGTACGCCACCTCCACGCCCCGAATGCCGTTTGCCGACGCTATTGCAATAGGACGTCCGCGAAAAACGCCGGTTCCCAATACGGCCGCCGCAGCGGGCTCAGGCAATGGCCCTTGGTCTGGGAGGCGGGGAATAAATCCCGCCGCCGCCAGCGCAGCAGAATGTTCAAGAAAATCACGACGAGAAACGGACACGGAAAACACTCCAACAGAGGGCGGCACTTAACAGAACCCGGACGGACGCGTCAGCTTCGAGCGTGCGAGCATACGCGAGCATATCATCCGGGAGTGCTGGAGGCGAGACTTCTATATCGTTGCGCCACCCAGTCACGCCGCGTGGAACGCCAGCGACCTGCCTCCCACCCCGCACTATGACGACCCCCGCCGAAATCGCGGACTGGCTTCGCGCCACCACGTTTCTTGAAGGTTTTGCTGACACGCACTTGTGGAAGCTGTCTCGCTGCGTCACGCCAAAAACCTTAGATCCCGACGAAACCATTTTTGTCGAAGGGCAACCACGTGAGCGCTTCGCGATTTTGGTGAGCGGCGCTGTCGCCATTGAAAAATCGTCCGATGGACGCAGCACGCGCCTCGTCACGCTCGGCGCCGGCGAAGCGGTGGGCGAGGGACTGTTGCTCGATGAGTCCCCACATGGCACGACCGCGCGCGTCATCATGCCTGGCATCGCGCTCATCTTGGCGAAGGCGCAGCTCGAGGAGATTACGCGTGAATCACCACAACTGTACGCAGCACTCGTCGCCCGCGCAGCGCGCGCGATTTCGCAACGATTGCGCCGAGCGGATGCGACGCTGGTTGGTCGTGGACGCACGTTGGGCTTCGGCGGACATCGGACACGTCTCGAACATGATTTGCTCGGCCAACGCGAAGTGCCGTACGAAGCATTGTACGGTGTCCAAACGCTTCGCGCGCTCGAAAACTTTCCAATCACCGGCATCCCCTTACGCGAGTTTCCGGTCTTGCTTGAATCGCTCGCCGCCGTCAAAGAAGCGGCCGCCGAGACCAACTTCAAACTTGGGCTGCTCGCGCAACCCGAAGCCGACGCGATCATTCGCGCAGCACGCGAGATTCGCGCGGGTCGGCATCACGAACATTTTTTGGTCGACGTGATTCAAGGCGGCGCCGGCACGTCGACCAACATGAATGCAAACGAGGTGATCGCGAATCGCGCGCTCGAATTGCTCAACAAACCGCGTGGCGACTACGAATCAATCTCGCCGAATTCCCACGTGAATCTTAGTCAATCCACGAACGACGTCTATCCCACTGCCGTGCGCGTCGCATTGCACGTAAGCCTGAGTGGTTTTAGCCTCGAACTGGCGCGACTCGCCGATGCGTTTGGCGACAAAGGGCAGGAGTTCAAGGCGATGCTCAAGATGGGTCGCACACAAATGCAGGACGCGGTGCCAATGACGCTCGGTCAAGAATTCACGGCGTTCGCAAACACCCTGCGGGAAGACGTCGATCGCCTCGCGGAAGCGCAATCGCTCATTCGCGAAATCAATCTTGGCGCCACCGCGATTGGCACAGGTCTCAACGCGCCGCCGGGGTACGCCGAATTGGTCGCCAGCACACTCGCGACGCTGACGGGTGTGCCCGTCATTACGGCGCCGGATTTGGTCGAAGCGACAAGTGATACGGGTGCGTTTGTACAATTATCAGGTGTGCTGAAACGCACGTCCACCAAGCTGTCCAAAATCTGCAACGATCTACGATTGCTGTCGTCCGGACCGCGGGCGGGCTTTGGTGAGATCAATCTGCCGCCGATGCAACCGGGATCGTCGATCATGCCCGGCAAAGTGAATCCCGTCATTCCCGAAGTGGTCAACCAAGTATGCTTTGACGTCATCGGAGGTGATGTGACCGTCACCATGGCTGCTGAAGCGGGGCAATTGCAGTTGAATGCGTTTGAACCGGTGATTGCCTATCGGTTGTTGCGAAGCATCGACATGTTGCGGAATGCCTGCATCGTGCTCCGTGAGCGATGCGTGACCGGCATCACCGCTAACGCGGATCGCATGCGCATGTTCGTGGAACACTCAATTGGGATCGTGACGGCACTTGTTCCGCGGCTCGGGTACGAAGTCTCAACAGAAATTGCGAAGGCCGCGCTCGAAAGTGGTCGCGGCGTATTTGAGTTGGTGTTAGAGCGTGGATTGCTGACGCGTGCAGAGCTCGACGATATCCTGAATCCAGCGGCGATGACTGCGCCGCGTCCCGTTAGCTGAGGCTCGCCTACTTTGATGGACATTCGCATCGCAGGATCACGCCGTTGGTTGTCGCAAGTCGCCGGTGCCGGCGCATTGCTCGCTGTGCTCACAGCATGCAGTGGCAAGAGCGATGGGGGCAATCCACCGGCCACGGTCACGCTGTCCACAACAACGGTGTCGTTGTCCGCCATAGGTGCAACGCAAACCGTGGTCGCCGCGGTGAAAGACGCCAACGGTTCGACACTGAACAACACGGTGACGTGGACGAGTGACAACGTCAGCATCGCGACCGTGAGTGCAACGGGCAGCACGGCAACGATCACAGCCAAGGCCACGGGGTCGACCACCATTCGCGCGCTCGCGGGTGCCGTGACCGCCACCGTCACCGTACAAGTGCTCGGCGTACGCGGCGTGCAAATTTCACCGAACGCTGCGGCCATTCGCGTTGGTGATGCGCAACCGCTCACCGCTACGGTCGATGCAGATTCCGGCCTCGCGAAAACCGTCGTGTGGACCTCCGAGAGTCCGACGGTGGCGGGTATCAGTGCTGCCGGCGTGGTCACCGGAGTGAGCGTCGGGAGCGCGATCGTGCGTGCCACATCCACCGCTGATTCGCGCGTCAGTGCGACCGCGCAAATCACCGTGAGCGCCGCGCGCAGCATCACGATCGCGCCAAGCACCGCGACCATCGGTACGGGACAAACAACCGCCCTCGTGGCCACGGTGCAGATCTCCGCTGGATCGAGCACCGCTGTCACGTGGCGTACCGCCGCAGCACCAATCGCATCGGTCTCGGCGACCGGCGTTGTGACAGGTGTTGGTGTTGGCACGACCACCATCACGGCAGTGTCCGTTGCGGATACAACACTTCGCGGCAATGCCACGATCATCGTGCAACCGGTGGTGCGTGCCGTCGCCGTATCACCGACCGCCGCCTCGCTGTTCATCACTGGTACGCAACAACTGACCGCGACCGTTTCGGCTGATGCTGGCGTCGCGCTCACGGTGAATTGGAGTTCGAGTAACGCGGCCATCGCCACCGTGAACGGGAATGGCCTTGTCACGGCCGTCGCGCTTGGTAGCGCGACCATTACGGCGGCGTCCACGGCAGATTCGACACGACGCGGCATCGCCGTGATCACCATTGCCGTGCGGCCGATCTCCATCGCGATTGCGCAACGCAGCGTCGGCATCAATCCAGGCACGAGCACGCAGCTCGTCGCCACGGTCACGGCGGATCCGGGGTCGAACACGGCCGTCACGTGGAGTTCGAGTGCCCCAAGTGTCGCGTCAATCAGCGCGACGGGTCTCGTGTCGGGCATCGTCGCGGGCAGCACATTGATTACGGCGATTTCGCAAGCCGATAACACGAAGCGTGACACCGTGACGGTTGCTGTGGTGCCACGATTGGCGACCACCTGGACGCCGTCGCGACTATCCGGTCCGTTATTCGAAGACGTGGTATCGATCGTCAGCTTTGGGTCAACGAGCGCGTTCGCAGTGAATCTGGTGGGAGATGTGTATGTGTGGAACGGCAGCGTGTGGACGCAAAGTCTCACGGGCACGCTTGCCAGTACCAAGTTTTTGTCGGTGCAAGGATCATCGGCATCAAACGTGTTTGCCGTTGGTACGGGTGGCGTTATTCAGCGCTACAACGGCACCGCGTGGTCAGCGATGACATCAGGCACCACGCGCGATCTCGCCTCGGTGTGGGTCGAAAGCGCGACCAGCGCATTTGCCGTTGGCAGCAACGGTACCGCGCTGCGGTTTACTGGCGCCGCGTGGAGTGCGACCGCGTCGGGTGTAACGACATCGCTCAACAGCGTCTGGGCATCCGGTGGCATTGCGTATGCCGTCGGTGCGGGCGGCACGGTGCTCCGCTACGACGGCACGACATGGACACGCGCTACCGTGCCCACATCCGAGACACTGTACGGTGTCAGTGGCACCACGACATCGAACGTTGTCGCGGTGGGCACGCTTGGCACCGTGGTACGCTTTGACGGCCTAACGTGGGCGCTCGTTGGGAGCAACGGTATAAGCGCCGATCTGTTCGGTATCAGCGCGAGCACGGCGAATAATGGACGCATGTACATCGCCAGTGATGTTGGTCTGCTGCAACTCGACGGGATTACCCTTACGGCGGTCACGACGCCCTATGCACCGCGATTGTTCTCGGTGTCCATCGACGCGACAAACGTGATTTACGCGAGTGGCCAGCGCGGGAGTGTGCTACGGAACGCGGTTGGTTCCTGGGAGACCAACAATCTCGTGCCCGATTTGCTTGACGTCTGGACCACGGATGCGAACAACGCATGGGCAGTTGGTGAGTTCGGTTTCATTTTCCGATGGAATGGTACCGCGTGGACGCGACAAACCGCACCAACCACCGTCGCATTGAACACTGTGTGGGCGCCAAATACCAGCGATGCTTTCGCCGGTGGCGATGATGGGGTCATGGTTCGATGGAACGGCACCACGTGGCAAACCATGACGTTCCCGTCAACGTCTAGCATTTTTTCGGTGTGGGGCTCGAGCAGCAACAACGTGTACGCCACGACGCAGGCAGGTGAAGTGATGCGGTTCAATGGCACGTCGTGGAGCTTGTCGACCTCCTCCGGATTTCCTCTTTGGGGCGTGTACGGCGTGTCGCCAACAGAAGTGTACGTTTCTGGTGAGCACGGAACGATGTTGCGCTTCAATGGCACCACATGGACGCCGCTGACACCACCAACGACCGGCACCCTCGCGGCGTTGTGGGCGAGCGGCAGTACCAACATCTTCGCGGTCGGCGCCGACGCAGTCGGTTTGACGGGTGTGGCGCTCGGCTTCAACGGCACGATGTGGCAGTCACTCGCACTAGGCACGACACGCGTGCTCACTGCGGTCTGGGGGCCGAGTTTGTTTGATGTGTACCTTACCGGTGATGTGGGCACGCTCCTGCGTTTTAACGGAGCCACGTGGAGCAGCGTCCCTACCGGAACAACCGATTTGCTGTGGAGCGTATCGGGCGCACCCAATGCCACCGGCGGGGGATTCGCCGTTGGCTACAACAGCACGATTGTGAGCGGCAGCAACGGCAGTGCGCTTCGCAGTGCGTTGTCCGCTGGCGAAGCAAGCAATCTTGAACCGTCGTTGATGGCGCAGCGCACTCGGCACTCACGCGGTCCGGTACCTTCGGGCGCGTTGCGACGGATGCGAAAGAGTCCGCACAGATAGTCGGTCACTGACGCGACAAAATACACGAAGGGCCGGACTGCTTCTGGAGCGTCTGGCCCTTCGTGTTTGTCGGCCCTATTCCACCGCAATGTCACAATGCGGGCAATCCATCGTTCATCGCGGGAGCTGATACCTGCGGTGAGATCGTTGCCCGTTTCACTCGAACGTCTTCTAGGCAATAGACGTCGCAAAGTGCTGCGCGCTCTCGGCCATCCTCTTGACGGATGCGTTATCGAGCGCCGTTGACCCCTTCGACGACACGTCGTTTGACATCGCCAACGTGCTTGGAGGCTTCATGTTTCAGTCGTTTCGTTCACGCTCAAACTCGCTCGCGGTTGTCTCGGGTGTAGCAGTCGTTCTTGTGCTCGCGGCATGTTCGTCCGCTGCCGATAGCGTTACGACGCCCAGCGTTGGTGCGCCAGCGCGACTGGTGCTTAGTACGAATGGTATGGCCCTCAATGGTATTGGCGCCGCCGACAGCGTCATCGCGACGCTGCGCGACGCCGACGGCAACAGCGCGTCTGCAGCGGCAGTACAGTGGACGAGCGATAACCCATTGGTGGCGCAAGTGAACGCGACTGGCGCGGTGGGCGCAATCACCGGGCGCGCTGCAGGCATCACGCGCATTCACGCCACCGCAGGCGCACTCACGACTGATCTTGACGTCCAGGTGCTCGGTGTGCGCGGTGTGTCGCTTGTGCAAAACGCCCTGGCCATGCGAGCTGGTGACACACAACTTTTGGGCGCGCTGATTGATGCCGACGTCAATACATCAACCACATTGTATTTCACCACGCTCAATGCGGCGGTGGCCACGGTGAGCGCCAATGGTGTCGTGACCGGATTGAGCGCTGGTACAACCGCAGTGCGCGTCAGTTCCGCCGCCGACGCTCGTGTCTTTGCAACGGCAAGTGTCACCGTCAATCCGGCGCGAGCCGTTTCGTTCGCGCCCGGTGGCTCCGCCATAACGCTGTGGGTCGGTGATGCGCGTTCGCTCTCAGCAAACGTCGATGTCGATCCGAACGAATCACACGACATCGTGTGGACGAGCGAGAACATCGCGGTCGCGACGGTCAGCGCAAATGGCGTGATCACCGCGACTGGTATCGGCACCGCGATTATTCGCGCGAGTTCCGCCGCCGATCCACGGGCGCGTGCTGACCTATTGCTCACGGTACGTCCCGCGCGCACAGTGAGCGTGACGCCAGACACCGTGTCGCTGGTCGCCGGTGCACAGCAACAGTTGGCGGCGACCGTGGTGATTGAAGCGGGCCTGAGCACCAACGTGGTCTGGAGCAGCAGCGACACGAGTGTCGCCACTGTTTCTGATGCCGGTATGGTCAGCGCCATTGCTTCTGGGTCGGCGACGATCACGGCGACGGCGACGGCGGATGCGACACGCACCGGAACGGCAACAGTAATTGTGAATAGCGCGGGCGCGATCAGCATCTCGGCGCGCACACAATCACGTGGAGGAAAGTAAGTACAGCGTTGCGAACAATTGATCAATGGTGCCACTCGGCGCGCGGCGTGCGTAGCGAGGTGATGTCATCGAAGTGATGCAACGCACGGCAATATGAGCACACCACGCCAATCTACCGCGAGGCCGACTTCCCAATGGAAGCCGGCCTCGCGCGCGTGTACGCC
>JAYTTR010000205.1:0-2128 GCA_043744935.1 Gemmatimonadaceae bacterium | reverse complement strand
GCCCGCAATCACGAATACGCCGAAGGGTTGTGGCACCAGAGCGCGACGTTGGCGAGGCTTGATGCTGATGCACTGATCGCGGCGGCGGGTTTATCGCGTCCGTGATCGAGCAAACGCGAGCAACGTGGCGCGCCACGCTGCGAGACACGGTTCGCTTATTCGAGATTGTCGCACGTGTGCTCCCGTTTGCACTTTCACTGCGTCGTGACCATCGTCGCTGGATTTGGTGGGGCGGACCCGCGCCGAGATCGACGGCCTTTCACGCGTTGCGCGCACAACGCCTCGTGCGCGAGATCGCGACATTAGGACCGGCATTCGTAAAACTTGCGCAGATTTTCGCGTCTCGTGCCGATCTCGTGCCAGAGCCGTATCTCGCGTGCCTCGGCACGCTGACGGATCGCGTCCCTCCGGTTGCGTGGCGTGAAATCCAGGCGGCGCTGCAGGAGGCATGGGCAACCGATCCAGCGCTCGTCCTTCAGTCTCTCGATCCTACGCCGCTCGCCGCAGGTTCCCTCGGCCAGGTACATCGCGCCATGTATGGTGGACGCGACGTTGTGGTCAAAGTGCTTCGTCCGGGCGTAGAGGTCGTTGTGCGTCGCGACGTCCGGATTGCGCTACGCATTGTCGATTGGGTATACGCGCGATTTCCACACCACCACGTATTTGGTTTTCGCATCGTGCTGGATGAATTCTCGCGGCACGTCGGCGAGGAGATGGATTTCGTGCGCGAAGGCGCGCAGTGTACGCGCATGCGTGCGCGATTCGCCGATGAACCGCGATTGCGTATACCCTACGTCGAAGCGGCGCTAACGCGACCCACGGTATTGGTGATGGAGTATTTGCCGGGGACGCGCATCGACCGGCTTGACGATCGCATTGCCACCGGCGAGCTGTCGGCGACGGCGCTGGTCGAAACGCTGATTGAGAGCTATGCGCGCATGATGTTGCGCGATGGTGTGTTTCACGCTGATCCGCATCCAGGCAACCTGTTAATCGATGCGCAGGGCCGCATCGTGTTGCTGGATTTCGGCATGGTGATTGAGGTGGACGTCGCCACGCGAAAGTCGTTGTTCGAAACCATCATTGCGGCAATTCGCCAAGACGCGCGCGGCACGGCTGCCGGTTTTTTCGCGCTTGGCATGGTGGCACCTGGCACGTCCATTGAAGCGATGCAACGCCTCGTCGGGGTGCTCCTCGACATCGCATACGCAGAAACGGCCATGGAGGATCGGGCGCGCGTGCTGGCGGATCAGATCATGCGCGAACTCTTCAACTGGCCCATCATTTTGCCAGGAGAGCTGGTGTATTTCGCGCGAACTGCCGCGCTCATTGAAGGCATTGGCGGACGGTATGATCGGCACTTCAACGGTATTCGTGTCGCCAGTCCCGTTGTGTTGCGGCTGCGCGGAGAATTGCTATCGGCCTTGCTCGGCGACGATGGCAATCGGGAGACACTGGTCACCGTCGCGGCCACGTTGGGTGCGATTGCCGGTGGTGCGACAGCGCTCGTTTCGCGTGCGTGGCGAGATTGGCGCGCGCGTTTGGCAAATGCATAGCGAACGCATCAACCCCCGCCGGCCGACGGCCGAGCGGCGGTGATTGCATCCAAATCAAATTCTACGCGCTTCACACGTTCGACGCCGCCTTGCGACGACGACGCGAGAGACCGGCGATTCCAACAAGTCCACTCCCCATGAGCACGTAGGTCGACGGCTCCGGTACCGTTCGCGGGCGCGACGTCAGGTACTCCTGATTGCTCTGTTCGTCTGAGTAGCTGCACGAGCCGTTCTGTTTGTAGACGGTGCACGGATCATCGCTGAGCACGTACCAGTTCTCAACGAGCGTCAATGCGCCTGCCGCTGGGACGTTGGCGCCCAGTGAGGTGAAACCCGTCAGTCCCGAAGCGCCAAACATTGTCCAAATCGTGCCCTGGACGTTAACGGCGGAGTACGTGCTGGAAAGTCCATTCGTGGCGTCGTACTGCTCAATCAGCCACGCAGCTTTCTTGTACAACGTCGAATCGCCCAATCGTGTTTTGAGGAAGTCGCCGTTACCGGCGATGCCCGCCCCGACGTTGCCTTTGAAAGCCGTTGAGTAGTACGTGTCAGGGGAGGAGTTCGCGACGTGG
>JAYTTR010000204.1:0-8197 GCA_043744935.1 Gemmatimonadaceae bacterium | reverse complement strand
GTGCGGTTGCACACGCCAACGCGAGTCGTTGCTTCCATCCGCCACTCAACGTACCCGCCAGTTGCGTGCGTCGTTCGGAGAGTCCGAGCGCCTGCATGTGCGCTTCAAGTCGGCGCGTACGCGCGTCACCGAGGAGTCCGTAGACTGAGGCGTAGAAGCGCAAGTTCTCGTACACCGTCAATTCATCGTACAAGCCATACCGTTGCGACATATAACCAATGCGTTGTCGCACCTGTTCGGCCTCCGTACTGACATCAAATCCAGCCACCGTTGCGCTGCCACTCGTGGGCAACACCAGTCCACAGAGCATGCGAATGGTTGTCGTTTTGCCTGAGCCATTGGGGCCGAGGAGTCCGAATACTTCTCCGCGTGCAATCGCAAGGTCGAGAGAATCAACAGCGACGAGCGTGCCGAATCGTTTGCTGAGCGCGCGTGTTGTTACGACGAATTGCGAAGTGAGTTCGATGCCTGCGTTGGAACTCGGCGTCGTCATTTGCTGGCGCGCGGTAGTCGGACCGTTATGGGCAGGCCGGCCTTCAATTGATCGGTCGCATCGACAAAGTCGATTTTCACACCGAACAGGAGATCGGCGCGCTCTTGCTCGGTGAGTGCGACGCGTGGTGTAAACTCTGCTTTGCTCGCAATGGAGGCAATGCGACCACGGCGCACTATTGTATCCCCATCAAGTTGCGCCGTAAGCGTGTCACCGACGTGCAGTCGCGGGAGCACGAATTGTGAGACGTAGATACGTGCCCATGGCCGAGACGGTTGACCAAGAGAGATGGCGCTTTGGCCTGGTATGAGGACTTCTCCGGGCTCGACGTTGCGGCTCGTGACGACGCCATCGATTGGCGCGACGAGTACGAGGTCGTTCGCTGTCGCTCGCACCGCAGCGGCAGCGGCGTTTGCACCGCGCGTGTCGGCGGCAGCGGCGAGTCGACGCTCATCACGCGGCCCCTCGCGTACGAGTCGGAGTGTTTCGCGCAGAGCATCGCGCTTGCTTGCGCTACTGCGTGCAGCGGCCCGTGTGCCATCCAGTTGCGCGCGGCTAACGTCACCACGTGCGGCGAGTGGTTCGAGACGTGCCAGGTCAGCGGCGGTGCGGTCGGCGTCTGCTTGAGCGGTTCTGACGTCTGCTTCCGCGCGTAGCAGTTCGGCCGGACGCGCACCGCGTGCGAGTTCGCGTTCTGCTAGTTGCGCCGATTGCGCACGTGCGTCCGCCTGTGCCTGCGCCGATGTCATGGTGGGTGTTGCGAAGACTGCAAGTGTATCGCCCATCCGCACCCGATCCCCCTCCTGCACCAGCACGCGTACAGCGCGTGCGAGCTGCAACGGCCCAATATCGGTTTCGACCATTTCGAGCGTGCCGACGGCCGTGTCGGGCACGGTGCGTCGGCCGCAGCCCACGAGGACACCGAGGACACCGAGGACACGGAGGACATCGATGCAAAGCGGAAGCGTGTGACGTAATGCGTGGCGTTGGTACCGAGGAATGTTCACCGGCAGAAACCTTCGGTTTGGACCCACAGGCGTCAATCGCTCCCGCCTGCGCCTTTTCGCCTCTTCCCTCTTCCTTATTCCCTCTTCCCGCCCTTGCTTGGCCGCCCGTTCTCACGTTCAGTTCGCGTATGTCCGACATCACGCTTGAATCACTCTCCCCATCGCTCGCGAAAACCTTACGTCAGTTTCGGACGTTAAGTCGCGAGGACAAGATGCAGGCACTCCTGGCGTGGTCAAAAAAACTTGAGCCACTGCCACAAAGACTCGCCGTGCTTGATCGGAGTGCGTTTACCGTGCCGGAATGTCAAACGCGGGTCGACCTCTTCCCCGAACACAATGCAGACGGCACGTTGCATTTCTTCGCCGACGTGAACGCCAGGCAATCTCCGACTATTGCGGCTGTTCTTGCCATTGCGTTTTCCGCCGTAAACGACCAACTACCCGCCGTTGCGCTTGCCCTTCCGCCAGATTTCGTCCGTCTGCTTATGCAGGATATCGGACTTGGCGCCCGCGAATCAGGATTATCGGCCATGGTTGATCGCATCAAGCGACACGCGCAGGCCATCGCTACTTCATCAACACCACACCCACCACATGACAGTTACGATCACGATACGAAATAACGGCCCGCTCGTCATCGCCCCGGATCAGGTGGCGATGATTCGCCTGGTCGATCACGATGGCAATGTCATTCCGCCCCGGTCGGCCGAAGGGAAGCCCATGTCACTCTGCCGTTGCGGTGCGTCTGCGGTGAAGCCTTTTTGTGACGGCACACATTCGAAAATCGGATTTGTCGGTGCAAACGCCGCTCGGGAGGCCTCTGATGCCGCCGCGTGCGCTCCTACGTCCATTGCAGGGTGATGCTCTGGGTGTTGAACGCGTGGGCGTGGGTGTCCATGGTGAGTTGCGTCATTGTTGGCACGCCCATCGTTGCGGTCGTTTTTGCGTGCACGGCACCATTTGACAAGGGACGTTATGCGGCGGGTCGGGCGTTCCGGCTCGTCGCGGTAGCGGCGCTGAAACTCAATCCGTTGTGGCGATTTCGCACACGTGGTGGCCCGCTCTGTGATCCACGACGTCCGTACGTTGTGGTCGCCAACCACGAGTCGTACGCGGATGTGTTTTTGATCAGTTGCTTTCCGTGGGAAATGAAGTGGCTCAGCAAGGACACTGTGTTCAAGATTCCGTGCATGGGTTGGATGATGCAAATGGCCGGTGACATTCGCATCATTCGCGGGAAGCGCGAATCGGCGGTCGATGCGGTCAAGCAGTGCCGAGACCGGCTCGCCAAGAAAGTGTCGATCATGATTTTTCCTGAAGGAACGCGCTCGCGCGATTGGGAGATGCTACCGTTTAAAGACGGTGCATTTCGTCTGGCCATCGAAGCGGGTGCGCCCATTTTACCAATTGCTGTCGCCGGTACGCGCAACGCCATGGCGAAAGGCACCTTTCAATTTTTGCCCGCACGCGCGGTTGCGCAAATGCTTGCGCCGATCGAGACGGCGGGGATGACATTATCCGATTTGCCGGCACTCAAGCAGCAAACACGTGAGCGCATTGAAGCAGGTCGTCGTGCGCTCGCGCAGGATCTGGGGCTACCGGTTGGAGGAGTAATGGAGCCGAGTGCACACTGCCCCTGAGAGCGAACTCGCCCTCGACGACCTGCTGTCAACGCCAGACGATTCCACGGTGCAAGCGCTCACGATCCTCGAAGGCGACATCATCGTCCTTGGCGCGGGCGGGAAGATGGGTCCCACACTCGCGCGCATGGCCCGTCGCGCACTTGATGCCGCTGCGCTGTCGAATGATGGCCTGCCGCAGCGTCGCGTTATCGCCGTCTCTCGATTCTCCGATGCGAACGTTGCGTCCACGTTACGGTCGCACGGAGTCGAAATTGTTCAGGCCGATCTCGCCGATCCGCGCGCCGTCGCGTCGTTGCCGTTCGCACCGAACGTGTTGTGGTTGGCTGGGCAGAAGTTTGGCACGACGGGCGATCCGGTTGGTACGTGGACACATAACGTCGTGGCATCGACGCATGCCGCCGAACGCTTCGGGGGCGCCCGCATTGTGTGTTTTTCGACGGGCAATGTGTATGCACGTACACCAGTCGCATCGGGCGGATCACGCGAAGGCGATGCGCTTGCGCCCGATGGAGAATATGCCGCATCGTGCGTGGGGCGCGAACGAGTGTTTGAATCGGTCGCGCGTCGCACCGGATCGCCGTTGCTGTTGTATCGATTGTTTTATGCGTGCGATTTGCGGTACGGCGTTATCACTGATCTCGTGCTGCGCGTGCTCCGTGGTGACCCGATTACGCTTGCGACACCGCTCGCGAATGTGATTTGGCAAGCCGATGCGAACCGCATCGCGCTGCGCGCGCTCGCAGCGGCAACCGTACCGTCGGTTGCATTCAACGTGACGGGACCCGCGTTCAATATTCGCGACGTGGCGGAACGTATCGGGGCTGTACTCGGCGCAGTGCCGCACTTCACGGCGGACGTTGGCATAGATGCGCTGGTGGCGAACGTTGATGCGTTATCCGCGACGTTGCCGTACGATGCCCTTCCGCTGGATACGCTCATCGCATGGGCGATAGCCTGGATTCGCCAAAACGGTCGACTGCTCGGCAAGCCCACCAAGTTTGAGGTGCGCGATGGCCGTTTTTGACGAGCCATTGCTTGAGCCAGTAAACGTGCGGCGCCACCTTGCTGCCGGTCACGTCATTCCCGCGCATCCGCTCGCGCTCACACCGCATCGTACGATAGACGAGCGGCACCAGCGCGCGCTCACGCGCTATTACGTCGCTGCTGGTGCCGGCGGAATGGCCGTTGGTGTACACACCACTGGCTTTCCCATTCATGACGCGGCTGTTGGACTGTATCGCCCAGTGCTTGAACTTGCGGCAGAAACGGCCAACACCGCACTGACCGCAGCGGCCGTTGATACCGGAAATGTTCGGCCATTTGTGCGCATCGCGGGAATTATCGGCGACACCAGACAGGCCATCAAAGAAGCCGAGATCGCTCGCTCGCTCGGCTACCATTGCGGACTGCTGTCACTTGGTGCGTGGCGCGATGCTGACGATGCCGCCGTGATACGCCATTGTCGTCATGTCGCAGAAGCGTTTCCACTCTTCGGCTTTTACTTGCAGCCAGCCGTTGGCGGTCGCCGTTTGTCATATGCGTTTTGGCGCGAGTTCGCAGAGATTGCGAACGTGGTCGCGATCAAAGTGGCGCCATTTGACAGATACGCTACGCTTGACGTGGTGCGTGCTATCGCCGATGCGGGCCGCAACGATATCGCGCTGTATACGGGCAACGATGACGCGATTGTCAGCGATTTAGTGACTGATGTACCCGTGCTTACTGGAGGTCGCGCCAGCACACGACACTTCGTTGGCGGTTTGCTGGGCCAATGGGCAGTGTGGACACACCGCGCTGTTGCGCTACTCAATGACATTCATGCCTGGCGGGCCACGGGGTTGACGTCGTTGCCGAGTGCTTGGTTATCACGCGGCGCGGAACTCACGATGGCCAACGCGGTGATCTTCGACGCCGCCAATGGGTACGCAGGTTGCCTTCCCGGCATTCTCGAAGTGCTACGCCTTCAAGGACTGGTGCGTGGTACGTGGACCCTCGATCCGCACGAACGATTGTCTGCTGCGCAAGGCGATGCGATTGCGCGATTCGCGTCGCGCTTTGGCGCGCTGGATGACGACGCGTTCGTCGCCGAACATCTGGACGACTGGTTGCGGTAGCCGTCCGTTACTTGATCAACCGCGCATGCCAACTCTCGCGCGCCGGTCGCTCGAACTGCGAACGCCATTCACCGACAGTCGTTACCGTCGTATCAAAAACTGACGTATCGACGACCACCACTCCGTTCGCGGCCGCAGCGACAAATGCACTGCGCGTCGCCATCTGCACGGTGCCGCTAATGTCGCGCCAAAATATCATACCACCGCCAACCAGCGATGTACCGATTTGTGCCTCGGCGCCCGCTAACGTGCGAAAGAGTCCGTCAATTGAGCAACCGGACGCGCCGGTCGCTGCCTCGTCCACCGCAACGGCAAGAAAGCGATCGTCACGCCATGCATGCGCGCACACCAACGGTGTGCCGTGGGCACTCCAGTCGCGGAAATGATCCTCCACGATGTACATCAACTGTTCGAGTGCCGCGCCGACGACCGGCGCGGCCGCTCCAAAGACCCACACGCGTGCCGACGGCGGCAGCGCCTCAAAACTCACCTTCGGCATATGCGTCTTTGGGTAGTGAACGTTACGGCTTGCCGCTGCCGGGCAATTGCAGCATGGGCATCGCACCCCCAGTTACCGTCGGCATCTGCCCGTTCCACCGCTTCGCCATTTCGTATTGCACCAAAGTGGACGTAATGCTCCGCGACAGCAAATCGTTTGCTTTCGCCTGTGCTTCCGCCTCGGCAAGAATTGCCTTTGCGCGACCGACCGCCTTGATGCTATCGCCCTGCGCTTGAAACGTGTTTTTCTGCAGTTCGTTTTGCGCCGTGAGTGCTTGTTGCTGCATCACGTTTTTCAATGAAATTGCGTCCATCACGGCCTTCGGCGCGCGAAATTCGTTCAGTGTGAATTGCTTCACGTCGATGCCGTACGGGTCCACACGCTTCTGCAACGCTGCCTGTGTGCGCGCAACAACTTCAGCTTTCTTCGGACCAAGGATCGCGGCAATTTCTTCGTTGCCGACCACTTCCTGCAACGACTGACGAATGGCCTGTTTGATGAAGCCGTGTTGAATCGTGAACACGTCGGTGCGAAACGTTGAGTACAACTGCGGCACTTTATCGGGGCGCAACTCGAAGGACATCGAGACGTCCAGCGATAACGGCTGCCCTTCGATCGAGTTGACGTTGATCTCCTCGTTATTCGGCGAGCCTTCGTTTGGGTCTTTTGCGAGCAGAAGCGTTTGCATGAAGGTCGGGTATTCGGTGATTTGCGTCAGTAGCGGATTGCGCAAATGAAATCCCGGGCCGAGTGGCTGCGGATCGACGCCGCCACCGCCGCGATGAATCACGATGCCCACGTGTCCAGGTTCGATGTACGTGACGGTTGATTGCGCAAGCAGAAATAGCGCGATCAACACCACCACGCCCGCTGCGAGACGAACCACGAGTCCGCCACCGTTACCGCCGCCGCTTAACCCGCCTCCGCCCGAAACACCGGACATCGAGTTGCGCATCGAACTGCGAATCCCTTCGAGCGTCGTATCAATCGACGTGACCATCTACAGCCTCCTGGTAGCAATGAGGGCACAGCGCTTCGCCCGACGGCAACCGCACGAGTTGTGCTTCGCGCTGTAATCCATGGATCGGGCATGTGAGGTCCAACTGTTTCTCGATACGCTTTCGGTTCGCGGTTTGTGCAATCCGCTTTCCAAACGGCGTCATCTTCACGATGGCAAGAAAAAGAGCGGCTAGTACCGCCAGTGTGGCGATAAACAGTCCGCTCTCGAGCATGATGGCGTTCATATGTTTGTTGAATAGTACGGCGTGTTGCACGAAATGGTGCCAATCGCACCCGAATCAGTTAATCCCCAATCCCAAATCAAACCGTAACATCGCCGCGACCTCCGGCAACCGAAAACGAAATCCTGTTCGAAGCAGGACCGTCGGCATTACGCGTTGACTGGCCAGCGCCGTCGCATCGGCCATTTCCGCGCCAAGCACCAAACGGAGAGCAAAGGCTGGCACAGTGACCAGCGCCGGTCGGTGCAGCACCTCCGCGAGCACGTGCGTGTAGTCCATATTTGTGAGCGCATTTGGTGCCACCAGGTTCACTGCACCCGTGACATCCTCGTGCATCAAGCAGTGGTACATTGCGCCGATTTCATCGTCGAGCGCTATGGGGCTGATCCACTGTGTTCCACTGGCAAGTTGGCCGCCCAGTCCGAGCCGAAAGAGCGGTAGTTGTACGGCCAACGCGCCGCCCGCGGCGCCTTGGACAATGCCCGTGCGCATGTGTACTACGCGAATGCCGACGCGACTTGCTGGTTCTGTTGCCGCCTCCCACACTTTGCACACGTCTGCCAAAAAATCCGTGCCGTGCGCACTGGATTCATCGAGCACTTCGTCTCCGCGACTGCCGTAAATGCCAATCGCCGAGCCACTGAGCAGCACTCGCGGCTTCCGCGTAAGTTGCGCGAGGGTGCGCGCCAGCAGCGACGTCCCTTCACTCCGACTGGAACGAATCGCGGCGCGATGCTCGGCGGTCCATCGTTCGGCGATCGAGGCACCGGCGAGGTGAATGACGGCGTCGACGCCTTCCAACGCGCGTGGATCAAGCACATTGCGCGCGGGATCCCAACTGACGTCGACGCGACCGGGTACGACCGCGCCACGACCGATGCGCACCACATCATGGCCTCCCGTTGAAAGAAAGGCCGCGAGCTGCGTGCCGATAAATCCGGATGCACCAGTGATTGCAATGCGCATGCGCGGACGGTCGGCATAGGCGGCGTGTCGCGCGAGATCTGCGGCCAATAATTCGTGGCGATATCGAAACACGCGGGCCAGTGTCGACGCAGCGTAACCGTCACCGACGGCGCGCCCCAGTGCGCCGAGTGGCATGGCATATTCGATGTGATCTTCGAGCGTGCTGGCGGCAATCCCGTCCGGCGCAAAGCGATGCGTATGTTGCCACTGCGCGAACGGGCCGCTCGTCATCAC
>JAYTTR010000203.1:0-8224 GCA_043744935.1 Gemmatimonadaceae bacterium | reverse complement strand
GCAAAGCGGACGGAGACCGCGCGCCAGGACCGGATATCACGCGACTCGCCGATGCCCTCGCCACGGGTGCGTTCGATCACCTCACCGACGGACTGGTGTCGTGACTGCCATGCCGCGCGCGCAAGCGCGACCTGTACGCGCGCCACGTGGAAGTGAACTCTCGTGCCTGGGCTGGGAGCAGGAAGCTGCACTTCGAATGCTGATGAACAACCTCGATCCAGAGGTTGCCGAACGGCCCGATGATCTCGTGGTTTACGGCGGGACTGGACGTGCAGCACGATCGTGGGACGCGTTCGACGCCATTGTGCGCACGTTACGCTCGCTCAAGAACGACGAAACATTGTTGGTGCAAAGTGGGAAACCGGTTGCGGTATTTCGTACGCACACCGATGCACCACGAGTGCTCATCGCGAATGCGAATCTCGTTGGTCGTTGGGCAAATTGGGACGAGTTCCGTCGTCTCGAACGGCTCGGTCTGACGATGTATGGTCAGATGACGGCGGGCTCGTGGATCTACATTGGCTCGCAGGGCATCGTCCAGGGAACGTACGAAACGTTTGGCGCTGTTGCGACGCGACACTTTGGTGGTACCTTAGCCGGGCGATTGGTCGTCACGGCAGGCTTAGGTGGTATGGGTGGTGCACAACCGCTTGCGGCGACGATGCACGGTGCTGCAGTACTTGGGATTGACGTTGATCCAGAACGCATTCAGAAGCGCATTGACACACGGTACTGCGATCGCATGACCACGTCGCTGAACGATGCATTGGAGTGGCTCGCAGAAGCGCAACTTGCGCGTAGTGGTTTATCCGTCGGTCTCGTTGGTAATGCGGCTGACGTATTGCCAGAACTCGTACGTCGCGGTGTCGTGCCCGACGTTGTCACTGATCAGACAAGTGCACACGACATGCTCGTGGGGTACGTGCCAACGGGGATGTCGCTCGCGGAGGCTGACGCGTTACGCGAACGCGATCCGGCTGCCTATGTCGCCCGGGCAACGGCTTCCGTTGTCGAGCACGTACGCGCGATGCGTACGCTGCAAGATCGCGGCTCCATCGTGTTCGACTACGGCAACAACATTCGGACCGTCGCCTTTGACGCCGGACTCGATGACGCATTTCGCATTCGCGGATTCGTGCCTGAGTACATTCGGCCACTGTTTTGCGAAGGCAAGGGTCCGTTTCGTTGGGTCGCGCTCTCAGGCAATCCTGCGGACATTCATCGAACCGATGCGTTGGCGCTTGAACTCTTTCCCCACGACAAGCACCTCCATCGCTGGATCACGTTGGCGCGCGAACGCATCGCGTTTCAAGGACTGCCGGCGCGTATCTGTTGGCTCGGCCAGGGAGAACGCGCGCGTTTCGCGCTCGCCATCAACGACCTCGTGGCATCGGGTGAACTCTCGGCGCCTATTGTCATCGGTCGCGATCACCTCGACACAGGCAGTGTTGCGTCGCCCTTTCGTGAAACAGAAGGTATGCGCGACGGCAGTGACGCCATTGCCGATTGGGCAATTCTCAACGCCCTGCTCAACGTCGCCAGCGGAGCATCATGGGTGTCGTTTCATCACGGGGGCGGTGTCGGTATCGGCAACTCGCTCCATGCTGGTCAAGTGATCGTAGCCGACGGCTCCACACGCATGCGCGAGCGCCTGGCACGCGTGCTCACCAATGATCCAGGCATCGGCGTCGCGCGCCACGCCGATGCGGGTTACGAGATCGCGATCGCGACTGCTGCGCGCGAAGGCATCCAATTGCCCATGCTGGACTCTTACTCGTAATGCTCTCCAGCCGATACCGACCGTGGCACGTTCCCATCTTCCTCGGCAAGTACGCATGGCTGCGACTACGACGTCGACCAGTATTGCTGAATTTTGAAGTCACTATGCGCTGTAATGCGCGTTGTGGATTCTGCGATTACTGGAAAACGCCGGCGGAGACAAAGCACACCGAAATCGCGGAGTTTGGTGAAATCGCACGTCGGTTTTCGCCGATGCTGGTCACGTTTACTGGCGGTGAACCGACCCTTCGGAAAGATCTCGAGGAGATCGTCGCGTCGGTGCGTAGATCCGTGCGCTACACATACGTGCAGCTCATTACGCACGGGGCAATGCTCACCCTTGATCGCGCGCAATCGTTGTGGGATGCAGGTGTCGATCAGTTCAATATCTCACTCGATTACCTGGACGAACGACACGACGCGGCGCGTGGTATTCCAGGACTCAGCGCCAAGATTCTCGACATCGTGCCACGGATGCGCGCCGCTGGTATTGGTGGTGTGCGGTTCAACACGGTCATCAAGAATGACAACCTCGATCAGCTCATGCCGATCGTCGAACGCGCGGCGGCCTTGGGTGGTGGCGTGAATTTTTCACTTTACACAGATTCAAAAAACGGGAATCGCGACTTTCTGCTGGATAGCACGCAACACACCAATCTTGAGCAGACCATTCGCCAACTCCTCGCGTACAAAAAACGAAAGCGCGGCATCATTACCAACTCCGACTACTACCTCGAGCAAATTCCGCGGTACGTGCGTGGTGAGATGACCGAGCCATGTCACAGCGGTATCACCACTATTCACATCGACCCGCAGGGTCGCGTGCGCCGCTGTCCAGACTTTCCGCCCGATGGTCCGTGGCAAGAGTATCGCGGCTACAAACCAATCGATTGTAACGCGTGTTATTATGCCTGCCGCGGTGAAGCACAGGCACCCATTCGCATCGCGTCGCGCATTCGCGACGTGATGGCCTGAGTCGCTGATGCGTGATGCATCCGCTGTCACGCTTTTCGTGAACGCGCAGCAAACCGTCACGTGTGCCGGGCCTGGGCGTGCGCGACGCGGAGCCGAAATGCAGGACGCCGGCGTTCATCACGGCGTTGGCGTTGCGGTGCAGGGGGAAACGATCATTGCCGTTGAGGTCGACGACACACTACGGCGGAATTTTCCCAACGCCGTCGAGATCAATTGCAATCGCGGATTGCTTGCACCGGGATTCGTGGATTCACACACGCACGCGGTGTTTGGCATGGCGCGCTATGCCGAGCACGAACTGCGTGCAACCGGTGTGCCGTACCTGGAAATTGCGCGACGTGGCGGCGGTATTCATGCGTCCGTGCGTGACTTGCGCACTAGATCGGACGATGAACTCTTCGCACTCGCGCAGCCTCGCATTGCACGACTTGTCGCGAGTGGTGTGACAACCATGGAGATCAAATCCGGCTACGGACTGTCAGTTGCTGATGAACTGCGCACGCTGCGCGTGATTCGTCGTTTACACGAATCATCATCGCTGCGTATTGTCGCAACCTGTCTCGGCGCGCACGAAGTGCCGGTCGAGTATCGTGCTGCCATCGACGGGCGCGAGGCGTGGATTCGCGTGCTGATCGACGAATTGTACCCGGCGGTTGCCGCGGAGTCGCTCGCACAATTTGCCGACGTGTTTTGCGAACCGGGCGTATTCACGGTCGAAGAAGCACGTCGATTGCTGGAGGGCGCGGCGCGGCACGGTCTGGCCGCCAAGTTGCACGCGGACGAACTGCATGACGGCGGCGGCGCCGCTCTTGGTGTTGCCCTGCATGCGGTCAGCGTAGATCATCTCGCCGCGATTTCGGTCGAGGGCATTGCGGCGCTCGCGTCGTCGTCGACGGTCGCGACGTTACTTCCCGCCACGATGCTCTTCCTTGGCACGGGTCGTCACGCTCCTGCGCGTGCGCTCATCGAAGCCGGTGCCGCTGTGGCAATTGCAACCGATTTTAATCCGGGTACCTCACCGCTCCAATCGTTCCCGTTGGTCCTCACGCTTGCAGTCAGCGAGCTCAGGATGTCAGCCGCAGAAGCATGGATCGCCGCAACGGTGAACGGCGCGGCTGCGCTCAGCCTGGCCGGGGGCACGGGTCAACTCGCGCCTGGGTTCAGCGCCGATATCGCCGTCCACGACGTCGAGGACTACCGCGCGTTGCCTTATTGGTTCGGCGAGCGTCTTTGCCGGGTGACATGGGCCCGCGGAAGCGCTTGTCACACGACGGGATGAGTCCTAGCTTCCGCCGATTGAATGACCTGCTTGCGCGCCGCTGCGCGAGCGCGAGTTTCGCCCCCGGGAGAGTGTCTCGAACGCATGTCCAACGCCGCGAAGCATCGGAAAAAAGCGGCTGAGTTCGAGCAGCTGAAACAGATCGATCGTGCCATTAGCGCGTATGTGCGAGCGATCGAAGAAAGTGAGGCGGAAGGCGAAGAAGTCGACGTCGCGCTGCTGAACAAGGTCGGCGACTTGGCGTTGCGGCAGGGGCGTGTGCCCGATGCCGTGACGTACTACGAACGGGCCGTTGAGCACTACGCCACCTCGGGGCTTTTCAATAATGCCATTGCGCTCTGCAACAAGATTTTGCGCAACGCCCCCGGTCGTTCGAATGTCTATTTCACGCTCGGCCGGATTTGTGCACGAAAATCGCTGCGAGGCGACGCGACGCGGAACTTCCTGGAGTATGCCACGCGCATGCAACAAGAAGGGCGTGTGGACGAGGGAATGCGCGCGCTCGCCGAAGTGTCCGAACTCATGCCCGAGCTTGTCGAGATCCGACGTCTGGTTGACGAGCATGCTGCGCGAGTCGGTATTGCGCTTCGCCGACGCACGCCGGTCGCATCGACAGCACAGAGTGCGAGTGATGTCGGTCGCTTTCCCAATGATAAGTCGTCCGACCTCGTTTTCCTTGACGTCGGTTTTGATGCAGCAGCGGCCGCTGCTGCATCCGCAGCTGCCAAGGCGCGCGCTGCACACACGGCGGGTGTAACCGCACCCGCTCCAGTCGAGTCACCCACTGTTCCGTCGGGGCCGATCACCGAATCGCCACCAGAGGTGCGCGACGAACTCGCCGCGCTCGGTGCACTAGATCTCACGTCGGCCGATCTCGCAGCAACGGTCGCGTCGAATGTCGTGCACCCCGTCATCGACGATCTGATCGAAAGTGATGCGGTCAAAATTGACGCGACTAACCTCGATTTGACGGAGCCCGACGCGAGCGAAATCGGCACGCTCGACAGCCTCGCGATCATCGAACGTCAGCCGCCGTTCCGCATCGACCCGCACGATTTCATCCTTCCGGGTGAGCTACCACCGTTGCTGCTTGATGATGTGTATGTCGATCGCGGTCTCGCGCTCACGACGCAAGTGAATGTCGAAAAACCGACACCATCGCGCGGGGTGATTCTGACGCCATCGCTGCCCATTGGTGCAGTGGCGGCGGAAGCAAACGTGGTCGCAGCATCGCGACGCGACGAACTCATTGCAGCGGTCGAACAAGCGCCGCGCGATTGGAGCATGCGCCGTCGGCTCGCCGAGGCGCTGTTCGAAGCCGGCGAACGCGATGCGGCGTTGACGGAAATGGAGCGGGCACTGCGAGGGTTTGCGCAAATCGAGGATGTGGTGGCCGCGGCCGACGTCGCCGATATGTTGGTCAGCATCAGTCCGGACCGAGTCCCCTACCACCAAAAGCGGGTTGAGCTCGCGGTAAAGATCAAGGACAACGGCCGACTCTGCGTGGCGTATCTCGACCTCGCCGACGCCCTCGTCCGCAGCGGCGATGAGGGACGGGCGCGAGCCGTGTATGCGCGGGTGCTGGAAATGGACCCTTGGGATGATCGTGCGCGATCGGCACTGGGCGATGCAGCGCCGCCGTCTCCACCGCCACCGGTGGTCGCGGCCGTTGGTGCGCCCGACACGCCGTTCATGAACCTCGCTGACTGGCTGCGCGACGATGACCAACCAGTGTCAACGCGCATGCGTATGCGCGAGCCGGCCGTGAGTGGCGACGAACAGGCCGATTTCGATGCACTTCTCAGGCACTTTAAGGACGGTGTTTCGCGTTCAATCGGCGAGGACGACTTCGAAAGTCGCTACGATCTTGGCGTTGCGTACAAGGAGATGGGCCTGCTTGATGATGCGATCGGTGAGTTCCAGCGCGCGTTGCGCAGCAAAGCACATCGCCTTCCGGCGTACGAAGCGCTTGGCCAATGTTTCGTCGAGCAAGAGCGTTTTCAAGTGGCCGCTACCGTCCTTACGCGCGCCCTGCATGAGCCGGGGCTTGATGATCAACAGCGAGTTGGCGTGCTTTACTTGCTCGCATATTCGTGCGAAGCATTGCATCGGTTTGACGATGCCCGGAGCTATTTTCATCGCGTGTACGCCATCGACATCAATTTCCGCGACGTTGCTGCCCGTTTGGCGGCACTCGATCAGTTAGCGTGACGCTCACAACGCGCACTCCGTCCGCGTTAGCGGCGGCATTGCGAGATATTCAGGCACCGATCCGCGACGAACTCGCGATGGTGTCGGATGAACTGTGGCGCATCGTGTCCGCAGACGTGCCGCTTGTGCAAGAAGTACAGGGGCATTTGATGGGCATGAAGGGCAAACTATTTCGACCAACGCTGCTCCTGTTGTCCGCAGCGGTCGACGATCAACCGCAAGCACGCGCCGTTACTTACGCCGCAGTCGTCGAGCTCATTCACCTCGCCACGCTTGTGCACGATGACGCCGTCGATCACTCGACATTGCGGCGCGGGATGCCAACGGTCAATGCGTTGTTCAGTCATCAAGTATCGGTAATTATGGGCGACTATTTATACCTGCGTGCGCTGCGCGAACTTGTAACCCTCGGTGACCTTGAAGCAATGCGCGCTATCACTTTGGCGTCTAACGAAATGACGCTCGGCGAAATGCGTCAGCTCTCAGCTTTCGATGCGCTCGCGTTTACCGAGCATGACTATGAAACACTCATTCGCGCAAAAACAGGCTCGCTCTTCATGGCCGCATGTGACGTCGGTGCGCTCTGCGGGGCTCCACAGCATCGCGATGCGCTCGTGCGATTTGGTGAGCGTCTCGGCATGGCCTTCCAGGTCGCCGATGATTTGCTCGATTATACGGAAGGACAGGAGATGACGGGGAAACCAAGCGGTCTCGACCTCAAGGAGCACAAGATGACGTTGCCGCTCATTGCTGCGCTCCGCGAAATGCCCAACGGCGATCGTCGCCGCGTTGAAGACCTTTTTGCAACAGCGACGCCAGACGATGACGCGATCAGTGAGGTTGTTGCCATTGTCCGCGACCATGGAGGCTTGGACTACGCACGCCGCCGTGGCGACCTTTTTGCACGAGAAGCAGAGGACGCATTGTCGGAGTTGCCGGACGGTCCGGCGCGCTCCGCGTTGGTCGATGCGATCGCGTACGTCGTTGAGCGGCGCTGGTGATGGCGCGCGGACCTTCGAAGCATCGTCCAGTGTTCCATTTGCTGGTCCTCACAAGCGGATTCGTCGCCGGTGGTGTGCTGCAACAAGTATCGCGTCGGTTTCTGCCGGCCGGTGCCGTAAAAGAGTTCCTGACGACTGGCGTGACGCCCTCCATCGGGCCGCTCCCGATCGATCTGATTATATTGAAGCTGACCATCGGCTTCGCCCTGGATGTCTCGTTGTTGAGCCTACTGGGAGTACTGATCGCTTACCTCATCGCTCGGTCACTGTTCTAGGAGCCTCTCATGAATTTCGGCAACTTTGGTTTCGGCGAGATCCTCATCATTCTCGTCATCGTGCTGTTGCTTTTCGGCGCCAAGCGCATCCCAGAAATTGCGGGATCGCTCGGCAAAGGTATCAATGAGTTCAAGCGCAACATCACTGATGCACAGAAGTCCATCACCGATCCTGCGCCGCGCAATGATCGTGTTGGCGGTGCGGCTCCGGTTGACGTGGCTAACGAAGCAGAGCGTCCCGAGCCCAAGCGTCTGATCAATTGATGGTTGGATCGCAGCGCAGACTCAAAACAAAGGACCCCGTGATTTACGCAATCACGGGGCCCTTTGCTTTTTGAAGTACGCGTGATTCGACTACAAAGCTCCAGTTTGACGGCGCATCGCGTTCATCACCTTTGGCCGATGATCGTCCACCTTCACGCTCTCACGCAACGACGTCAGATACTCTTCAACCTTTTGTTGACGCAATGATTGTAGCAGCTGCTGCCGCTGTTCAGCCTTTTGCGCTTCAAAGGCCACCCGATTCGCCTCGGTACGCTTCTCTACGCGCATTACCACCATGCCTTCGACCGACGGCACTGGACCGCCAACTTGGCCAACCGGGATCGTGAATGCGGCGCCCAGTGCTTCGTTGAATTGTCCGAGACCCGGTACAGCCGTCACGCGTGAAAACTCGGCAGTCTTTTCGACAGGAAGCTTTCGTT